>NZ_JAWOTA010000010.1:0-143065 GCF_033338635.1 Vibrio sp. Vb1755
TCACCGATGATGAGCACACCAGCGCTGTTGTAATCAGGTAGAATTGGTTTCATTGTTGGTCTCCAAAAATTAAATCGAAGTGAGTTTATCACAGCCCTTATCGAGGCTAAATATATGGTCTTAACTGAACCACTGATTCCAAGCCTGTTTTACCCACTCCCTTTCGGCAACAAACTTATCTTCCACCACATCAGCGTCTAAATTGAGTAGATTTCGGCGGTGTATTTCGTTGCGCATTGTCGTGTAAGCACGTATCAACTGCATTGCTTGGTCTTCGTCCATAACATCTTGCGCAATGAGCATTTCAAAGATGCGCACATTATCACACCAACGCGTCAATTTCGGCTTATCGTGACTATAGTTGAGCACTAGGTACTGAGCGAGAAATTCGATATCGGTAATCCCACCTACATCTTGCTTGAGCATAAAGCGGCCTGGCTTTTTCCCCCCAAGATGACCGCGCATTTTTTCTCTCATTTCGACAACGTCTTTTTTCAGTTCAGCTTGATCGCGTGCTTTGCACAGCACATCATGCCGCGTATTGTGAAATGCAATTGCCAGTGGTTCATCACCATAAATCATGCGCGCGCGGACAAGTGCTTGATGCTCCCATGTCCACGCGTCTTGATGTTGATAGTCGTCGAACGCGTCCGTTGGACTAACCAACAAACCCGATGCACCCGACGGACGCAATCGGGTATCGACCTCGTATAAAATACCGGAAGCGGTGCGAGTGGAGAAAATATGAATGATACGCTGTGCTAAACGAAGGTAGAACTGACGACCATCAATCTCTTTTTTGCCGTCAGTGTAGACATTGACTGGGCAGTCATGCATGAAGACAATATCCAAGTCGGAGTTATAGCCGAGCTCCCACCCTCCGACTTTACCATAGCCAATTACAGCAAAGCCTTTACCTTCACGATCTTTCACATGCGTTGGCTCGCCGTACTTTTCAGACACTTGCAACCAAGCCTGACTGATCACCGCATCAACGATAGCTTCCGCTAAATAAGTTAAATGGTCACTCACTTTCATCACTGGCAATGCGCCAGCAATATCTGCCGCTGCAATACGCAAAATACAAATTTGCTTAAACTGACGCAACGCTTCCATTTGCTGTTCCATATCATCTTCAGGAATACGCGCCAAATAATCACGTAGCTCTGTACGGTAACTGTCTAATGGAATGGGATTGTACAGCTGCGCAGGGTCGATCAACTCATCAAGCAAGATAGGATAACGAGACAGCTGCTCTGAAATCATTGGGCTTGCGGTACACAAACGTACGAGCTGCACCAGAGCCGCTGGATGCTCATCCAATAATTCCAAGTAAGTCGTGCGAGTGCAGATGTTGTGTAGCAAGTGAAGTACACGAGATAAACCAAACTGTGCATCAGGATGGGCAAAGACCGCATCAAACACTTTCGGCATCAAACGATTGAGCACTTCGCGTCCACGTGGGCCTAACGTTTTTTTGGCCAGATCGGTTTTAAAGTTGATGATGGTTTTCGCGCATGAAGCAAAGTCTTCAATCTGAATATCCTGCTGCAAGATATGCTCAAGAACATCTTGTTTGTCGGCCATATCCCATAGCTCATGAAAATGACGAGCAACGGTAGTCCCCTCGTCTTCTTCATCATCACCAATTAGTGATTCAAAAACTTGGTGAACATTTGCCATATGCTGCTGGGTTTGCTCAATCAATTGCTCCCAACAGCTCATTTTCATCGCGGTGGCGAGCTTTAAGCGTTCGGTTTCGCAATCAGGCAGCGTCTGGGTTTGCTTATCCGCCATTGCTTGCAACAAGTTTTCTAATTGACGCAAGTACTTGTATGCGGCTTCTAGATCGCTGACTTCTTGTGGAGTAAGCAATGCCAGTTCTTCAATGCCTTGCAGCGTTTCCAACAGCCCTCGATTACGTAAAGAAGGTTCTCGACCACCTCGAATCAATTGAAAAACTTGAGCGATAAATTCAATTTCTCGAATGCCACCCGCACCTAGCTTAATGTTGTTATTCAACCCTCGGCGGCGAACCTCGCTACTGATCATCGACTTCATTCGACGCAAAGATTGAATCGCACTGAAATCAATATAACGACGAAAAACAAAAGGGCGCAGCATTTGGCGTAGCTCTTGATACTGCGGGTACATCTCACATCCCATCACCCGAGCTTTGATCATCGCGTAACGTTCCCAATCTCGCCCCTGCTCTTGGTAATAATCTTCAAGTGCGGCATAGCTCATTACCAAGGGGCCACTTTCTCCAAATGGGCGAAGTCGCATGTCGACGCGGTAGCAAAAACCATCGAAGGTTTGTTGGTCGAGCGCTTTGATGATGCGTTGACCAAGACGAGTAAAGAACTGGGCATTGGCAATGCTGCGGCGTGCGCCTTGGGTTTCGCCATTCTCTGGGTACGTGAAAATTAGATCAATATCGGAAGAAAAGTTTAACTCGCCACCACCCAGTTTCCCCATGCCGATAATTAACATCGGCTGCACTTCACCGTCCTCACTTGTTGGCGTGCCCCACTCCTGACAACACACTTGATATTGCCATTGATAGGTTTCAAAAATCATCGCTTCTGCCAACTCAGATAAGTGGCTTAAAGACGTCTCTAGCGACCATGCATGCGTGAAATCCTTCCACGCAATGTACACCATTTCTCGGTTGCGAAACTGACGCAATACGCGATGACCAGACATCTCATCAGGACATTGTTCCAACAGTTCAGCAAGGCGTGAGCGGTAAGACTCCTGACGACTTGGCTGCGCTAACATACTTGGCAACTCACGGGCTAGGACTTCATCGCGATGAATGGCTTCAGTTATAAACTGGCTTAAGCCCGCCACATAACGAAATTGCTGCGCAACCTCATCGGGCCAAAGGGGAAAATAACCTGCGTCTTGGGCGTCTTGTACGGCAGATTCAGCGATAGAAATCAGTGGCGAAGGCAGCTGCATTTTTCTTCCTTGTTTGAAAAGCACGGTAACTCACTCTTTATACCAGACTGAAAGCAAATAAAAACGCCCACAAAAGGTTTGTGGGCGTTTTATCAAAAGTTCGGGATCGAATATTAAACTTGGAAAGATTTGATCTTCTTGTCTAGCTCACCTGCATTATTTTGCATCATTTCAGAGGTTTCTAGCAGCTCGGTAACAACAACAACTGAGGCTTCCACCAACTCACGTACATTGGTGAGGTTTTGGCTCATCTCTTCTGCAACACTGCTTTGCTGACCAGACGCCGTCGCGATCTGGAAGTTCATGTCATTGATTTGCGTCACTTGCCCAACAATACCATCGAGCTCAGATCCAGCATTAGAAACCAGCTCGTTTCCATCTGCCGCTTCTACAACGCTTTTTTCCATGAGTTCTACCGCAGATTCAGCACTGGTTTGCAGCTGTGCGATCATCTCTTGAATTTCTACCGTCGCTTGTTGTGTACGTTGGGCAAGGTTACGAACTTCATCTGCAACCACAGCAAAACCCCGCCCAGCCTCGCCAGCTCGCGCCGCTTCAATCGCCGCATTCAGTGCAAGCAGGTTGGTTTGTTCAGAAATGCCTTGAATCGTCCCTACAACGCTACCAATGGCTTCAACACGTTCTTCAACTTGGTTAACCGCTTGTGCCGATGAAGCGATATCCGACGAAAGTTCACTCATTTTCGCCATTGTACTTTGCAAGAACTGCTGACCAGAAATTGCTTGTGCGGAAGCTTGCTCTGTCAGAGAAGAGGCCGTCTGGGCATGTTCCGCAACCGTTTGGACCGTCGACGACATTTCACTCATCGCCGTAGCAAGTTGATCAATTTCGTTAAACTCTTCTTGCGCCGATTCCTTCGTTTCCGACATGCTCAGTGTCATGACTTCGGTGAGCGTTGATAATTCATCAGACGCATTAATTTGCATTTGAATCACATCGTGCAATTGTCGACGTGTCTTTTCTAATTCACGTGCCACGTCTCCGTATTCATCTTTACAATCCATACCAAATGGAACAGAGAGGTTCTTGCTCGCCATCAGTTTGATCGCGTCGCTCAGATACTGTGTTTGACGCAACATCACTCTAGCCGCCGCTAATAAGAGCACGACAAAAACCACTATCAATAAGGCGGTTTGCCAAGCAACTTGCGTTAAGTATGCTTCATAATGCTGTTGGGCAACTTGCGCGTTTTGTGTCGCCGCTAAAAGTGAGTCGTAAAAAGTGTTTGCGTCCCACAGTTGTTTTGCCACGATCAGGACAGTACTGAAGACCATCAACATGACCATTTTAGGCACCAGTCGAATGTCGGATATGACCCTTTCCCATGGCTTAAATGCCAGCTTTTCCATTGTCAGTTCTCCACCGAGTCTTATATAGTCTTTATCTATAATCTTTATATTACTTATAGTTATGTTCGCGCTTTGCGTGGTTACGCGATTTATTTTGAGCTTCGTATGAAAAACAATGATATCAAAGACAGCACACGACCGATGGGCCTGTTGTCACTAATATTGTCTTTTATGGCACTATTTGTGATCTCTGGCTTGTTGTTTTTCCCGATCGATCACGAAACCCGTCAAGTTCTTATCGGTCTGGATTTCATAATCTGTAGTATTTTTCTACTACAGCTCACCATTGATTTGATCCGGTCCACAGATCGCTGGTTATTCCTTAAACGTCATTGGATAGATTTCGTGGCGAGCATCCCATTGATAGAGCCCCTGCGCTTTGCTCGTATTTTTCATATTATGCGAGTGGTATTAGTACTGCGTTCGTCAAAGTTCATTTTGCATCAGCTCAAAGAAAACCGCCGCGAAACTACGGTCGCCTCTATACTGCTATTGATGGTTATCCTCATAACGCTCGGTTCTAGTGCAATGCTGTTTATCGAAGCGAAAAACCCAGAAGCGAATATTCGCACTGGCGCCGATGCTTTGTGGTGGGTATTTGTAACGATCTCAACGGTTGGTTACGGCGATCATTATCCTGTGACCTCCATAGGAAAGTTTTTGGCTGTCATCATCATTGTTTGCGGGGTGGGTATCTTTGGTATGATCTCGGGTCTTATCACATCTATCCTTACTGCCCCAACGAAACAACAGACGCACAGTTCAATCAATAAAGAACGTATGCTCGAGCAGCTCCTAAGCCAACAAGCGCAAATACTAGAACGACTCGATTTCATGGAAAAAGAGCTACAACAACGTAAAACAGAGACAAAAAAATAGGACCATGCGGTCCTATTTTTTTGTTCTTATCACCAGAACGATCATTCACGCCAATAAGGCTGCACTTCCACACTAATCGCTCGGGTTTGATCCATTGCATGTAAAATTGAGCGCTCTTGACGGTGCAACCAGCGTTCTAACTGCTCTTTTTCTGCGTCTTCCAGCATATCAACCAACGGGAGCAAGTGGTTCAGCATTAGAAGATCATCGATACCATGCACCAGATCCGCCCATGGTAAACGGAAGCTGTTACGCTCATCCGAGTTATACAAACTCGCGAAACCAATACCGGTATAGAGATTACGCAATAAGCGATAACGCTGATCAACGTACTCTTGCGCCGTCAAATCGCGCTCTGCTGGGAAAGCTTCCATTAGCTCAGCCCAAGTGCGATCGAGCTGAGTAACTGAAAACGGCATGATGTTACTTGCCATTTTTTCACGTGCTTTTTCATCAAGAAATGGCTGCCAACCGCGCGCCAAGATCCAGCGGCTTAGATCCAGCAGTAACCCTGTGTAACGCGCGGAATTGAGCAACCCTAGCACTTCTTCACGGCTTGGCAACTCTTGTAACTGCTGAGTCAACTCAGATACTAAGAACTTACGCGCATCCAACTTACGCAGCACATTACCTTTGTCATCTAAGAGCTCTTCAAGGTGTGCATGTTCATCCAACCAACTCAGTTCTTCTTCCAACCATTTAAGCTCTTGGCGCAGAATCGCGCTCGCGCGACGAGGGACAATCCCGCCAAAAATAGTCAATGTTTGACGAATGAAACGAATGGCATTACTGATTTCACGCAGTGCTTCCACGCTGTCACGCTCAGCATAAATTTGCTCGTGATAATGCCAATGAGACAAAGCGTGCTCTAAAGAGTTGATCAAGCAAAATTCAACGGTATCCGTCGGACTACTGTCCACAAGTGCCAATGATTTTACTTCATCACCCGCATAACCGCTTGCAAGTCGATAACCTTTCGCCGCTTTGCTCAAGTTACCCAAGCGCATACCGCCTTGCTCGCAAAAGCTGCGTGCCAGCGTGAATAAAGCTTCGGTTTGGCCAGACTTAAGTTCCAGTTCAACTTCGCAAATCGGCTCTTGCTTCTCTTCTTCGTCTTCACCTTTGGCTACAACTAAGCCTTGGTCAAAGGCAACTTCAATCTGACTGCCATCGGGCATGCCAATCAGCCATTGTTCACGTGTGAAGTTGGTCGAGAATAATGGCATAAGCTCGGATTGCAGCGTTTCTGCATCTTTACCTGGAGGCCAAATATCTAGAGGATGAAGCGACAGATTAGGCTCGTCGCTAGTGTGCTCAGCATTGTATTCTGGTCTTTGATGTAAGCCTGCGACGACGCGTCCTGCTGTCTTTACGGTTTGGACGAATACATCATCAAAACGGCGAATTCTTAAACCAATGTCGTGCTTTCGAAGCCATTTATCGGCAGTATCAAAATAGGTGTTACCCAAGTCACGACAACTATGCTGAAGTACTTTTGTCTCAGAAATTTTTTCTTTTAAAGTTTCTGAAAATTCAGGAGAAACAAAAAACTTCAGTTCTATTTCGGTTTCCATAGCTATACCTTTCAAAGCAGATAGAAACAGGATATTGCGTAATTTCTCACACGGCAAGAGAGAAATATCGCCGGAATGATGATCTAAAACAGTTTTAATGAGCGATTTAATGCGTTACCATGCGCGCCTTTATAGCCATCGTTCAACATTTCGCCAAGCACTCAGAAATGGTGTATGTTTTTTTAAGGTTATAGTTATTAGGTTGAATGACCATGCCAGTAAATACAATTATGGGGTTATTTGCAAAGTCCCCAATTAAGCCTTTGCAACGCCACGTTGTGTGTGTCAACGAATGTTGTTCACACTTGGTGAAATTCTTTGAAGTATCTTCAAAGGGTGATTGGGAAAAAGCAGCAGAAATCCGTGCACAAATTTCTCACCTAGAGAAAGAAGCGGATGTGCTGAAACGTGAAATCCGTCTAAAACTGCCTCGCGGTTTGTTCATGCCAGTCGACCGTACTGACATGCTTGAGCTTTTGACTCAACAGGACAAACTTGCAAACCTGGCAAAAGACATTGCTGGCCGTGTATATGGTCGTCAACTTGTCATCCCTGAGGCTCTCCAACCAAACTTCCTCGCTTACGTTCAACGTTGTCTTGATGCTGCCGATCAGGCGCAAAAGGTAATCAATGAACTTGATGAATTGCTAGAAACCGGCTTCAAAGGCCGTGAAGTGACGCTCGTCGCTGAAATGATTCATCAATTAGACGTTATCGAAGATGATACCGATGCCATGCAGATTGAACTTCGCCAACAGTTGATGGTGATTGAAGCTGACATGAACCCTATCGATGTCATGTTCCTATACAAGATTCTTGAATGGGTAGGTGGTATTGCCGACCAAGCGCAGCGCGTAGGTGCTCGTTTGGAAGTCATGCTATCTCGATCTTAAAACATAAAGTTAACGACATAACGAAGAGCATAATTAACACGTGTCATAGGGACGATGACTATTTTCATCGTCTTATGGTTTGGCGCGCGTAAAATTTTGTTCCGCTTGTTATAAAACAACTAGGTATTACGATGGATATCCTTGCGAACTACGGCACTGTCCTGATTATTGTTGCAGCGATTTTTGGTTTCATGATGGCGATTGGTATTGGCGCGAACGACGTTGCTAATGCGATGGGTACATCTGTAGGTTCAAAAGCGCTAACTGTAAAACAAGCTATCATCATTGCGATGATCTTCGAATTTGCAGGTGCTTACCTTGCAGGCGGTGAAGTAACCGACACTATCCGTAAAGGTGTAATCGAAACTTCTTTATTTGCTAGTCAACCAGATGTTCTTGTCTACGGCATGATGTCTGCGCTTTTAGCAGCAGGTACATGGCTGCTTCTTGCTTCTTACATGGGCTGGCCAGTATCAACGACTCACTCAATCATCGGTGCAATCATTGGTTTTGCATGCGTATCAGTAGGTACTGAAGCGGTTGACTGGGGCAGCGTTCAAGGCATTGTTGGTAGCTGGATTATTACGCCAGTGATTTCAGGTTTCTTTGCTTACGTTATCTTTGTCAGCGCACAGCGCCTGATTTTTGATACTGAGAACCCTCTGTTTAACGCGAAACGTTTTGTACCTGTTTACATGTTCATCACAACAATGGTGATTGCACTTGTAACCATCAAAAAAGGTCTAAAACACGTTGGTCTTCACCTGACCAATGGTGAAGCCTGGATGTGGGCAGCAGCAGTTTCAGCACTTGTGATGATTGGCGGCTACGTATACATCCAGAAAAAATTCGCTAATCGCGAAGAAGACCGCAGCTTTTCTGGCGTGGAAGGTATCTTCAGCGTTCTGATGGTTATCACCGCTTGTGCGATGGCATTTGCACACGGTTCAAACGACGTTGCAAACGCCATTGGTCCACTGTCTGCTGTCGTATCGACTGTTGAACACATGGGCGAAATCAGCACGAAAAGCACCATCGCTTGGTGGATTCTACCTCTTGGTGGTATTGGTATCGTGGTCGGTCTTGCAACACTAGGTCACAAAGTAATGGCAACCGTTGGTACAGGCATCACTGAGCTAACGCCTAGCCGCGGTTTTGCAGCACAGCTAGCAACAGCATGTACGGTAGTTCTAGCGTCTGGTACAGGCCTGCCAATTTCAACCACTCAAACATTGGTTGGTGCGGTTCTCGGTGTTGGCTTTGCTCGTGGTATCGCAGCACTGAACCTAGGCGTAGTTCGTAACATCGTGGCATCATGGATCGTTACACTACCAGCGGGTGCGTTATTGGCCGTAGTATTCTTCTACGGACTTCAAGCGATGTTCGCTTAAGACACTCGTCAATAGAATGTAAGCGCTTTGTCATTATTGACTCAAACGCACAGAAAGGGAGGCTTTGCCTCCCTTCTTTGTTGCACCGAAGTTTGAAACTGCATACTATTCGTCTATTTCCGGCTCCAATCATTCGGTGCCAACGCTGTCTCCAAGAAAAATCGTTAAGGGATTTACTGTGAAAAAACTAATCATCACGGTTTTGTTTACTTTGCTAGCAGCGCCAGCGGCCCTAGCAGCAGACCGTTATATTTCTGATGACCTCTTCACTTTTATGCACTCAGGTCCAAATAACACCTACCGTATTATTGGTAGTGTTAACGCCGGTTCTAAAGTACAACTGATTAAAACCAACCGAGATACTGGCTACACGCAAGTTCGTGATGACCGTGGTCGCACTGGTTGGGTACAAAGCAAGTTTGTGACAAACCAAGAGAGCATGGCAATTCGCCTTCCTCGCATTGAGAAAGAGCTAGCCGAAGTAAAAGAGCAGCTTGCTAATGCTCGTCAAACTTCTGATGCAGAGAAAGCAGGTCTTGTTACCTCTCTCGAAACACGTAACCAACAAATTTCAGATCTAGAAAATAAATACTCTGAGATCAGTGATCAGCTTACTTCTGTTGAAACAGAAAACCGCGAGCTACGCGCAAAGCTGGATACACAAAAAGATGACATGCTGCTTAAGTACTTCACTTATGGCGGCGGTGTTGCAGGTTTAGGTTTACTATTTGGTTTGATTCTTCCGCATGTCATGCCTCGTAGAAAGCGCTCTCCTGCGGGTTGGGCATAAACCCTTACGCTTTTATCTTTAAAAAGAACGCAAAAGCCAGTCGATATTGACTGGCTTTTTAGTTTGCTTCGTTTGATAGAAGTGAGTACTACTCCCCCATTGAACTAGAGGCTCGACGACGATCCGTTGCGCCATAAAGCTTGCCATCTTTTAGCTCAATTGCATTCAAACCGCTTACCACTGGAATAACGTGCACTGGGTAGCCAAGCTCCATAAACTCAGGCACCAACATTTCTGCGAACGTTTTCTTTTCCACCAGCAAACCAGTCGGGTCATAAGACTTGGTGCGGTCTATCTTAGTGCCATACTGGATGTTTGGTAAGTCAATAGCCTCTTGCGCTGATAAATTCCAATCCAGCACCCCAACCACGGTTTTGAGTACATACCCCGGGATTTGTGAACTACCTGGTGACCCAACCACCAAACGCAAGTTATCATCACTGTCCATCACCATTAATGGCGTAATAGCCGAACGTGGACGCTTGCCCGCTTCAATTGAGTTTTGCGTAGGCTTGCCGTTAACCGTTGGCTGAGGTGAGAAGTTAGCCATCTGCGCATTCAAGATAACGCCATCGACCATCACACCCGAGCCCATACCCGTTCCTACCGTGCTGGTCATCGCAATTGCATTTCCATCTCTATCGACGATAGAAATATGCCCTGTATCTTTGCTCTCGAAGCCTTGATATTGCGCATACTGAGTTTGCGTTATCTGTCCTGCTTTTGGATCCTCTTTTAAAGTGCCATTATCAGGGATTAAATCACGTCTCTGATCTAGATAGGCTTTAGACAACAACTGTTCAACTGGCGTTTCCACATAATCCGGATCTCCGGCATACGCAATACGATCGGCTTTTGCAATTCGCATCGCTTCAGTCATGAGACGCCAAGGTTCCACATCCGTTTTCGCCATATGGGCAATGTCATAGGGTGCGAGCAGTTCAAGACTCTGAGCGACCATCACACCGCCCGAAGCTGGGTAACCAAAAGAGACGATTTTATTCCCACGGTAGTCGCTCTCAATGATGTCACGCTGCTTCACTTGGTAATGTTTAAAATCTTCTAAAGACAACTTCTCGTGTTGGTCATCAATACGACTATTAACCGTCTCTACGATGTGCTGACCAAGCTCACCACCATAAAGGTAACGATCGCCTTGTTGCGCGATCTTCCTCAGCGTCTCAGCCATCTTAGGGTTCTTCATCAAGGTTCCCGTCGGCTTAATATCGTCCCCTTGCCAATACAAGGCTTTCACTTCCGGATCTTGCTCAAGTCGGCTTTGCTCTCTTACTACGATGTCGTAGGTGTAGCTGTTCATCGCGTACCCATTGCTCGCCAATGTAATCGCCGGCTTAATCAGCTCTGCCCATGGCAACTTGCCATATTGTTCATGAGTGGTGTAAAGCAACCGCAATGTGCCCGGAACCGCAACAGAACGAGGGCCTAATATTTCGTTGCGACTGAGTACTTCCCCATTCTCAACAAACATTTCAGGGTTCGCGCTAGAGGGCGCTTCATCTCGACCATCAAGGGCCAGAAATTTTTTCTCGTCATGTTGATAAAACAGCGCGAAAGTCCCGCCGCCAATTCCGGTCATATCTGGCTCAACGACAGACATCACCATCTGCATCGCGACCATAGCATCAACAGCATTACCGCCTTCTTTCAATATTGAGTAACCGGTACTGCTCACGTAAGGATTCGTCGCACTGACCATGAAATCTTGCCCGCGACTATCTGGTGTAACTGGGAATGGGTCTGGCTTTGCTGCATAGCTTGTCGATGCAACAATGCTTAAAGAAAAAATCAGAATACGCATGTGTCTCTGTTTAGACTCCTATTATGTGATGGGGTCTAACGTGGACCAAGTCATTACTCCGAAGTTCGTGAAGATGGTGTCTTTTTACACAACGCTGACTGGAATCGCGCTATCAATAGATGAATGATATTGGTGCTATTTAAACGACTGAGGAAAGCTATATTTTGCTTGTTTGAGTATCTAGAAATCATCACCAGAATAGATGCAAAAGATGCTCTGAAAAATAAAAAGCCAGCGATATGATTTCGCTGGCTTGATGTGTTTCTACAAGAGTTACCCTTTCCACTCATACAACGCTGGTATACGAATTTGCTCACCTTGGAACTCAACAATCACAGCTTGCGGTTGTATTTCTCTTAGAGTGACCTGATCATCAACGACATCCCCCTGATGATACTCAACATTGTTAATTTTCACCCAACGGCGATTTTCATCACTAGCGTACATATGGGTTTGCAAATTAAGCGCAGGTAGACGCCCTTGCCACTGGTGAGCGTTGCGCTCTAAATCGTTCACGCGTGCCGTTTGTGATGACGAATTGTCATCATCTCGGGATAAGGCATTTTCGACCTTCCTAGCTAAATCTGGAGATAATGAGGATAAATCCAGATCATCCAAAGACAACCCGAGGTCCTCTTCAGCAGCAGAAGTCGTTTGGGTTGATGCTGAGTCGCGTGTTTCATCTCTGCTTGGTGTATGGCTCGTGTATTCATCGGGGGTGGTAAATGTACCAAAATCACGCGATAGCTCTGCACTTGGCCACTCTCTTGGCAATTGGGCCAACTGGGTGTTCTCTGGATAGTCTAATACTTTGAAAGGTGATACCACTTCGACCTTTTCTATCGGGGACGTTGTATCTACTTCAACACTCGGTGCAAAGAGATCTAAGTACCAAGCGACTCCGATAGCAGAAGCAGTGATTGGCAGCAAGAAGAGACCTATATGTTTCACAGCTGACATTATGCGTCCTCCTTCTCTATTCTCGCCAGTTGAGGCGCATCTGGCTGAACATTTTGCTGAAGTCGGTCTAGCGTTCGCTTACCTGCAATACCATCGACACCAATTCCTTGCCAACGTTGAAATAACTCGACTCGCTCTTTCATCGCACCATCAAAAATAGACGTTTCAAGCAGTGGCTCACTCACCGCTTCTGCTAATAATCGGTCTAATACTTCAATCGCAGGGCCTTCCATGTCTAAACGTAATGTTTCATTCAGCGGAGCATGCCGCAGTTCGATAATATTGCCCTGCCACAACGGCTTTAGCCACGAAACTGGCAGACGCAGACGCTGCTTGCCATTGAGCACTTCAGCTTGGTCATTACCGACGGCATATAGAATGACATACCCAACATCACCTTGATAATTCAACTCCAAGATCACAGGGCGATTTTGTTGCATCAACAGCGGCCAAGTCGCCATTTTACGCTCACAACGCATAGTCGACTGCGGTTCTGACAAACAAAGATTATCGCGAACCGATGCTTGATACCCCCACAAACGATACAAATCATTTACAGCGAGGTTCGACTGTTTTTGTGTTAACAATAAATCACGCTGCTCATCCGTTAACTGTTGGCTTACGACGGTTGGTGTTGGCTCTACTCTTGGCTCCGTCACTTGTGTCAACACTGACGTCGCTTGAGCTGGCATATAATTCACGACCGCCCACCCCGTACTTAATGCAGCAATAAGGCCTACCGTGACAGAGCCCCAAGCAGGCCAACGGAAAGTCCGGCGCTCTTTTTTATCTTGCTGATAAATATCTGCCTGAAACTGCATCACCTCTTCACAGGCCTGCTGAACGGTTTGCTTATCCACCACCACATTACCCTGGTGATAACTAATGTTGAGGGATTTGTCACAGATAAGGTTGATGAGCCGCGGTATACCGTGACTGTATTTGGCTATAAGTTTACAAGAAGCACGATTAAACAGTTGCTGGTCGCCACCTGCTGTATGTAGTCGAAATGCGATGTAATCTTCTGTCTCTTTTTCATCCAACGGCAACAGGTGATAACGCCCGGTAATACGCTGGGCAAGTTGGCGTAGTTGTGTTGTTTGTAATAACCGCTGCAATTCAGGCTGCCCGACCAACAACACTTTGAGCAATTTTCTGGTATCGGTTTCCAAGTTGGTCAACAAGCGCAACTGCTCTAGAACGTCGGCAGCAAGGTGTTGAGCCTCATCAATGACCAGCAATGTCTGCCAGCCTGAACGATAATTACGCAGCAAATATTGATGGATAACCTGGTTTAGCTGTTTGAGGTTTGCATCTGGCGGATAGGTGATTTTGAACTCATCGCAAATGGCTTCGAGCAAGTCTCTACTCGAAAACGTGGGATTGAGAATAAGACCCGCTTTGGTGTTATCACCCAAATTCGCCAGCATCGCTTTTGCGACGGTCGTTTTGCCTGTACCTACTTCGCCAGTAAGCATAGCAAAGCCACCGCCATCGCCTAGCCCAGCTTGGAGATGTGTGATTGCCTCTTTGTGACGTTGGCTTAAATACAAATAACGTGAGTTTGGAACAATCGAAAATGGTTGTTCGACAAACCCAAAAAAGTCCTTATACATTAGGCTCTCCAGCTAAAAAACCACCTGGGAATAGTCAGACATGGTATAAACGCTCTTCTTCTATTCTTAGGAGTAAAGAAAAGTACCATTGCTTGCTACAATGTCCAACGGCATATCCATAAATTAAGAGGTAATTCGTGCAAGTTTATTTAGTAGGTGGCGCAGTTCGAGATAAATTGCTCGGAATTGATAGTTATGACAACGACTGGGTGGTCGTAGGCGCGACGCCCGAGATGATGCTGTCCCAAGGATACACCGCCGTTGGTAAAGACTTTCCTGTATTTCTGCATCCCAAAAGTAAAGAAGAATATGCCCTTGCACGAACAGAGAGAAAGTCAGGTTCTGGTTACACTGGTTTTGAATGTTTCTTCGATCAAAACGTCACCTTAGAAGAAGATTTGATACGTCGTGATTTAACCATTAACGCGATGGCAATGGAGAGTGATGGCACGATCCATGACCCATATGGTGGCCAGCAAGATCTCAACGATAAACTGCTACGCCATGTATCAGACGCCTTTATTGAAGACCCTCTACGCGTTTTACGTGTCGCTCGCTTCGCAGCGAAGCTTGCTGATCTAAACTTTACGGTTGCCGACGAAACCATGCGGTTAATGCGTCACATGGCAGAGTCCGGAGAGCTGAGCACACTGACTCCCGAGCGTGTTTGGCAAGAATGGCATAAATCTCTCTCTACTCCTCGCCCTGATATTTTCTTATCGGTTCTACGAGACTGTGGTGCATTAACCGTGGTGTTACCTGAAATTGATGCACTATTTGGCGTACCTCAACCTGAGAAGTGGCATCCAGAAATTGATACTGGCATCCATACTTTGATGGTGGCAGAGCAAGCCGCAAAATTGAGTAACTCACTCCCCGTCAGGTTTGCCGCCCAAGTGCATGACTTGGGTAAGGGCGTGACGCCAGAGAGCGAATGGCCAAGCCACAAAATGCATTGCCATACAGGATTAAAACTGATCAAAAAGCTGTGCGAACGTGTCCGGGTACCAAATGAGTTTCGTGATTTAGCCTTGATGGTGTGCGAACAGCACTCCAATATTCATCGCGCGGCTGAACTTAAACCACAAACCATAATTAAAATACTCAATAAGCTCGATGTGTGGCGTAAGTCCGAACGTCTGCAAGATATCTTGCTTTGCTGCCAAGCGGATCACGCTGGTCGTAAAGGACTGGAAACGCAACCATATCCACAGGCGGATATTTTTAGGCAAGCCTACCAAGCAGCAGCGGCAGTTGACGTTCAAATCATAATCAAAGAGGGCTTTAAAGGCCCTGCGATTCGTGACGAGCAAGAAAAACGACGTATTGAAGCAGTGAAAGCAGCACTTAAGAAGTAACGAACAAACAAAAACGCCCGCGGATTTCGCGGGCGTTTTTCGTTAACATCAATTATGAACTTAATAGAAAAGCGAACAAACCGATGCCCAAAATCAGACGGTAAATCACAAACGGTGTCATGCCCATGCGTGAAATCATCTTCAAGAAGAAGTGGATACAGATGTACGCACTGATAAACGATGTGATAATGCCAGTCATTAAGAAACCAACATGGACAGGTTCACCACTGGTCACTAACTTCATGCCTAAGTAGCTACCAGCTAATGTAATGATTGGGATCGACATTAAAAATGAAAAGCGCGCAGCCGCTTCTCGAGTAAAGCCAAGGTAAAGCGCTGCTGTGATGGTCGCCCCTGAACGTGAAGTTCCAGGAATCATCGCTAAGGCTTGAGCAATACCGATAAATACAGCTTTCTTCCAACCCGTTTGGTATTCATCGGCAACGAGTTTAGCGTTTTTGTCTACCCACCATAGCAACAGGCCAAATACGATCGTAGTAGTCGCGATAACGTAAGCGCTACGTAGATACACTTCAATGATGTCTTTCATCAATAAGCCGAACACACAAGCTGGAATCGTCGCAATCACGATCATCCAAGCCAATTTAGCTTCTTTACTGCGATCTCCTTTAAAGATCGAAGCAAATAACGCTTGAAACAAAGTGATTACTTCATGACGAAAATAGATCACGACAGCCATTAATGTACCGACGTGAACAGCAACATCAAAGGCCAGACCTTGATCTTCCCATCCTAAAATAGCGGAAGGCAGGATCAAATGGGCAGAGCTTGAGATAGGCAAAAACTCTGTCAGCCCCTGAATCAGAGCCAAAATAAAGGCTTCAAAATAACTCATGTAAACAACTCAAATTAAAAATGAAAGGAAACGGGTTTGAGCGAATCGACTGGCTGCATAGCATGCCAAATGTCTGCGACTGTGCGTCCATCGCCTGGGATCACTAATTGCGGTTCGAGATCATACAGCGGCTTTGTGACAAAAGGATATTTGTAGATATCACTGCGAGGTAGCTCAGGTTTTTTCTTGGAGACGCGCTCACCGAACAACACTATATCGAGATCCAGTGTTCGATCCTGATACTTTTGCGCGTTTTCTTCGCGTCCCCACTTAAATTCAATCTCGCGTAGTTGATGGCTCAACTCTTCTAATGACAACTCGGTACGCATTGCAACGACAAAGTTGTAGAAATTCTTGCTGCTAAAACCAATAGGTTCGCATTCATATATCGGTGATACGAGGAGATTTTCTCCAAGCCGTTGCAGCTCCTGATACGCAGCAAGCACATGTTGCTCTCTTTCTACGTTCGTCCCAACACCGATATAAGTGGTGATCATGCTCGGCCTCGCTCAATCACCACACCAACAGCACGTGCTTGCGGCACGGCGCCAGGCTTCGCTAGGCGGATTTTCACCCAAGGCACAGAGAAACGCTGCATGATAAGCTCTGCTACTTCTTCAGCCACGCGCTCGACCAATAAGAAACGACCATTTTCAATGTGGTTAAGTACCGCCTCACTCACCTGCGAATAATCCAGTGCATCTTGCACATCATCACTTTTGCCCGCAGGTTTATTATCGTGTGCCATTTCAATATCTAGAACCAACTTTTGTTTGATTTGTTGTTCCCAGTCGTACACGCCAATGGTGGTGATTACTTCTAAATGTTCAATAAAAACTTTATCCAGAGCCATCTTATGTCCTTCTATTACAGAGGTCGGATACCCGTGAGGGGTAATTTGATCGTAGTATTCTATACCTAAGTAACATTTACTTTGGTCATCACAATGTTACTTAGGTATAAACTGCGAAAGCATCTTTATATACAAGAAATCACATAATGCAAGCTCTATCACAGTGAGGATTTCTGCATTATGTAAATTCGGGGTATGATAGCAACTACGCGGGAACCGAGCATTAAATTCCAATCCATCAAGGACTTCTATGGACGCACTGGCACTGATAATGACAATGGCCGCCTATTTATTAGGTTCGGTTTCCAGTGCGGTTTTGATCTGTCGACTCTTAAAACTGCCAGACCCACGCAGTGTGGGATCTAACAATCCTGGAGCAACGAACGTATTGCGTATTGGCGGACGAGGAGCCGCTGTTTCAGTCTTGTTGTGCGATATGCTCAAAGGCACTATCCCCGTGTGGGGCGGATACTTTCTTGGTATCGACCCTATCATTCTTGGCGTCATCGCCATTGCTGCCTGTCTTGGCCACATGTACCCCATCTTTTTCCACTTTAAAGGCGGAAAAGGTGTCGCAACCGCGCTTGGCGCTATCGCTCCGATTGGTTTGGACTTAACAGGATTGGTAATGTTAACTTGGCTGTCAGTAGCCGCGCTATTCCGCTATTCATCCTTAGCGGCTCTCGTCACGGTTTTGGTCACTCCGTTTTATACTTGGATGTTTAAACCGCAATACACGTTACCTGTTGCTATGCTGTGCTGCTTAATCGTATTTAAGCATCATCAAAATATTCGTCGGCTTTTGTCTGGCGACGAGCCAAAAATCGGCGAGAAAAAACTGACACAAAAAAACTCGGCTTAATGCCGAGTTTTTCGTTTAAAGAAGGATGTATTGGTTACGCATGAACTCGATTCAGGAAGTTCAACAACATCTGGTTGACGAACTCAGGCTGCTCTAAACAACTGATGTGTCCCGCTTGGGGAATCTCCACCAACTCACTGCCTGTGATACAGTCTTTCATTAAATAAGATTCAAAAACTGGACGTGGTTTATCTTCACAGCCCACTGCAATTAACGTCGGCAGAGCAAATTTTTCCGAATCCTCAATCACATCCCGGCGACCAAACACCATGCGCCCTATGCGAGCGACTTCCACCGCACGCTCACCATTCAGGTCTTCTAAACTGCGTTTGAATGAAGCGACAAGTTTAGGGTTATCCTGATTGACGTTATTGGCAAAGAACAGCGGCACAACGGCTTCAATAATTGGCGCAGGCACTGCTTGGACTTGGCTGATGGTATCAAGCATTGCAAAATACTTTTTATACGTAACTTCTGGCTCCCAGCCAATGAAGGTATCCATCAATACCAGTGACTTAACACGTTGCGGCGCTTGAGCCGTTAGCTCTGCTCCCCACATGCCGCCAACAGATAAGCCCACTATCGAGAACTCTTCGATATCTAAATGATCCATCAATGCCAACATATGTTGTGCATAGTCGGCCAATGACTGTGTCGATGCAGGTGCAGCGTCCGATTCACCATGTGCCCAAAGATCTGGCACAATACAACGGAATGACTGGCTTAAAACCTCAACTTGCGGCGCCCACATTTGGCTATCCCAAAGGTAACTATGACCAAATAGAAGCACAGGGCCCTCACCTTTATCTAGATAAGCAAGTTGCTGACCTTCAATTTCAAACTTATTCATTGTTATATCCATTTCTTATTTTTCCACGTCATCCTAGCACTGAAACAATCGCGAACTGATCGCATCAGTCAGAATGTAAAACGAGGCGGTTCATTGAATAATTAAAAATAAAGGCCTCTGAGGAGCAGAGACCTTTATTACACAGAACCGGTTTCAAACCTACCGCATAAATTTGACTAAGCGACAGGTGTTAGTTGATCAATTGGCCAACGTGGACGAGCCTCTACTGACATGTCAGCCACTTCGCCATTCTTCAAGCGCTGCATGCCTGCGTAAGCGATCATCGCACCGTTATCTGTACAGAACTCAGTACGTGGGTAGTAAACTTCGCCGCCAACTTTCTTCGCTAACTTCTCTAACTCAGCTCGCAAACGACGGTTAGCACTCACACCACCAGCAATAACAATACGTTTCATGCCTGTTTGCTCAAGCGCGCGCTTACATTTAATAGCCAACGTAGCACACACAGCTTCTTCAAATGCTAATGCGATGTCCGCGCGAGTTTGCTCGTCATCACCGTTTGCAGCAATCGTGTTAGCCGTAAAGGTTTTTAGACCAGAGAAACTCATGTCCAAACCTGGCACATTCGTCATTGGGCGCGGGAACTTAAAGCGGCCCGGTGTACCTTTTTCCGCCAGTTTAGATAATAGTGGACCGCCTGGGTAATCCAAACCCATTAGCTTCGCTGTTTTATCAAACGCTTCGCCCGCCGCATCATCAATCGACTCACCTAGAATTTTGTACTCACCGATGCCTCTCACTTCCACCATCATAGAGTGGCCGCCCGATACTAATACCGCCACAAACGGGAACGGTGGAGGGTTATCTTCCAACATTGGGGCCAATAGGTGACCTTCCATATGATGAACAGGTACCGCTGGCACTCCCCAAGCATAAGCAATACTGCGACCGATAGTCGCACCCACTAATAGCGCCCCAACAAGACCAGGCCCCGCGGTATACGCGACACCATCGATGTCTTTTGAAGTTAAGTTCGCTTCTTTTAGTGCCTCTTTAATAAGAGGAATGGTTTTCTTTACGTGGTCACGTGAAGCCAACTCAGGCACCACACCGCCGTAATCTGCGTGCAGTTTTACTTGGCTGTATAGCTTGTGTGACAAGAGACCGTTTTCATCGTCATAAATTGCGATGCCAGTCTCGTCACAAGAGGTTTCAATACCAATAATGCGCATGGTTTTCTCAGTATGCTTTCTGTATAGAGGAAATTTGGGCGTCATATTACCTCGCCTTGGTGCTGCAAACAAATTTTGTACAGACAATAATCGACAAAAGGCTTTACAAAGTAGTTGTGATCGGATTAAAATTCCGCACCATTTTTGATCAAGCTGGTAAGAGACCTAACAATTGTGATTTGGTCTGTTGAATACCAGCGTTAACGAATAACCCCTGAGGTGAAAGGCATATGCCAGTAGTTAAAGTACGTGAAAACGAACCGTTCGACGTTGCTCTACGTCGTTTTAAGCGCTCTTGCGAAAAAGCAGGTATCCTTTCTGAAGTGCGTCGTCGTGAGCACTACGAAAAACCAACTACAGTTCGCAAACGCGCTAAAGCAGCAGCTCAAAAGCGTCACGCTAAGAAGCTAGCTCGCGAAAACGCTCGTCGCGTTCGCCTGTACTAATAACTGAGCTCCAAAAGGAATTTAGTTATGGCTCTGATTGATCAACTCAAAGAAGAGCAAAAATTAGCGATGAAAGCCAAGGACAAATTGCGCCTTGGTACTATTCGTTTAGCCCTATCAGCAATCAAGCAACGTGAAGTTGACGAACAGATTACTCTGAACGATGACGACATTCTTGCAGTATTGACCAAGATGGTTAAACAACGTCGCGACTCTGTAGCGCAGTTTGAAGCAGCGGGTCGTCAAGATCTTGCTGATGCGGAACAAGCAGAAATTACCGTTCTTGAGGACTTTATGCCTCAACCACTGACAGACGAAGAAGTAGCGGCTCTCATCGAGAACGCGATTGCTGAATCTGGCGCAGCTGGCATGCAAGACATGGGCAAAGTAATGGGCGTTCTGAAACCGCAAATTCAAGGGCGTGCAGATATGGGTAAAGTAAGCGGTTTAGTTCGCGCTAAATTGGCTTAAGGTACCCCACCCAATTGCAGCAAGCCGTGCTATCCTTTGGAGCGCACGGCTTGTTTGTATCTGGATGGATGGAATGAAATCAATGGGCAATACGCTCATTCTTTTAAGGCATTCACTCCACTCATCATCTTCTTTTTTTGTTAGGTTTTATGGCTGGACACATCCCTCGCAGTTTTATCGATGACCTTCTAGCTCGACTTGATATTGTCGATATCATCGACGCACGTGTGAAACTTAAGAAAAAAGGCAAAAACTACGGCGCATGCTGCCCTTTCCACAACGAAAAGACACCCTCATTCAGTGTCAGTCAAGAAAAGCAGTTCTACCATTGTTTTGGTTGTGGCGCGCATGGAAATGCCATCGATTTTTTGATGGAATTCGACCGACTAGAATTCGTCGAAGCCATTGAAGAACTCGCTTCATACTTGGGTTTAGATGTTCCTCGCGAACAACGTAGCGGCGGTAATGGTTCGTTTCAATCAGGCCCACAAGCAAGCAGCAGTGAAAAACGTAACCTATACGACTTAATGGGCAGCATTGCTCAATTTTATCGTAACCAACTCAAACAGCCAGCAAGTAAGGTGGCGATTGAGTATCTAAAAGATCGCGGCCTATCTGGTGAAATCGTCCAGAAGTTTGGCATCGGCTATGTGGCTGATGAATGGGATTTAGTTCGTAAGAACTTTGGCCAGAATAAAGAAAACCAAGACATGCTCGTCACAGGCGGCATGTTGATTGAAAACGATAAAGGCAACCGCTACGACCGATTCCGTGGTCGAGTGATGTTTCCTATTCGAGACAGACGCGGCCGAGTAATAGGCTTTGGTGGTCGAGTATTAGGTGATGGGACACCAAAATATCTCAACTCACCCGAAACCCCGATATTTCATAAAGGTAAAGAGTTGTATGGCCTTTATGAAGTACTACAAGCGTATCGTGAGCCACCACAAATTTTAGTGGTTGAAGGCTATATGGATGTTGTCGCGCTTGCTCAATATGGCGTAGATTATTCCGTTGCCTCATTGGGAACCTCGACAACGGGCGATCACTTGCAAGTGTTATTCAGGCAAACAAGCACCGTCGTGTGTTGTTATGACGGTGACCGCGCAGGCCGTGAAGCCGCGTGGCGTGCCATGGAAAATGCATTGCCTTACCTAACGGATGGTCGCCAGTTAAAATTCATGTTTTTGCCGGATGGAGAAGATCCCGACTCTTATATCCGACAAAACGGAAAACAAGCATTTGAGCAGCAAGTGTCTAATGCGATGCCCTTGTCTGAATTCATGTTCAGCTCATTGACTCAGCAGGTCGATATGAGCACGAAAGAAGGCATGGCAAAACTGAGTACTCTTGCGGTTCCTCTCATTGATAAAGTCCCTGGCGGCACTTTAAGACTATACTTGAGAGAATTGCTTGGCCGCCGTTTGGGTTTGGTTGATGAACGCCAACTACAGCAGCTAATTTCAAAACAAGGTAAAGAGGATAAAAGGCCTCAACCTCATAAAGAAATCAAGCGAACGCCGATGCGAGAAGTGATCGCGTTACTGATTCAAAACCCACAATACGTAAGTATGGTGCCAGATCTAACTAGCGTTAGAGATTTGCCCATTCCTGGTCTAAGTTTATTTGTTGATGTACTTGATAAATGCCAAGCGCATCCCCATATCAACACAGGCCAATTATTAGAGCATTGGCGAAACAGCCAAAATGAGACCCTTCTGTCTCGTCTCGCGAGTTGGGACATTCCACTCGATGAGGACAACCAAGAAGAAATCTTTTTAGACTCACTGGATAAAATTATTGCCCAGTGCGTAGAAAAACAAATTGAAAACCTGCAGGCCAAAGCAAGAAGTGTCGGTTTATCAGCCGAAGAGAAAAGGGAGCTGCTAGCACTTATGCTAGATTTAAAAGCGTAACCCTGTTTAATTAGTCAGCAACGATTTAATTTGTTATAGTAAGTGGTTTGCATTTCGCATACTGATTCCTTCACCAGATTACGAAGTTGGATACCGTCTATGGATCACAATCCGCAGTCACAGCTAAAGTCACTTGTTATTAAAGGCAAGGAACAAGGCTATCTGACCTACGCCGAAGTAAATGACCACCTACCTGCTGAAATCGTAGATTCAGAACAGGTAGAAGACATCATTCAGATGATCAACGACATGGGCATTAAGGTAGTAGAAACTGCTCCTGATGCTGATGATTTAGCACTGAACGATGACACAAATATTACCGATGAAGATGCAGCCGAAGCTGCAGCCGCTGCACTTTCTAGCGTAGAGAGTGAGATTGGTCGTACAACAGACCCAGTACGTATGTACATGCGTGAGATGGGTACTGTCGAACTTCTAACTCGCGAAGGCGAAATCGACATCGCAAAACGTATTGAAGAAGGTATTAACCAAGTTCAATCGTCTGTTGCTGAATACCCAGGCACAATTCCGTACATTCTTGAGCAATTTGACAAAGTTCAAGCTGAAGAACTACGTCTTACAGACCTAATTTCGGGTTTTGTAGATCCAGATGCTGACGACACCGCTGCACCAACGGCAACACACATCGGTTCTGAACTGACTGAATCTCAGTTAGAAGAAGAAGACGATGAAGACGTTGATGACGACGAAGATAGCGATGACGATTCAGATGATTCTGAAGAAGATGTAGGTATCGATCCAGAATTAGCGCTAGAGAAATTCAACCAACTACGCAGCACCTATCAAAATCTTCAATTAGCAATCAACGAGTACGGCTATAACAGCCCGAAAGCAACCGTTGCTAATGAAATGATGCTAGACGTATTCCGCGAGTTTCGTCTAACACCTAAACAGTTTGATCACCTAGTGAATGAACTGCGTACTGCTATGGATCGCGTTCGTACTCAAGAGCGCCTGATCATGAAGTCTGTCGTTGAATACGGCAAAATGCCGAAGAAATCATTCATCGCGCTGTTCACTGGTAATGAATCAAGTGAAGCTTGGTTGGATGAAGTTCTTGCTTCAGACAAGCCATACGCTGAAAAGATCAAACGTAACGAAGAAGAAATCCGTCGTTCAATCGCTAAGCTAAAAATGATTGAAGAAGAGACTTCTCTAAACGTACAGAACATTAAAGACATCAGCCGTCGTATGTCTATCGGTGAAGCAAAAGCTCGCCGTGCGAAGAAAGAGATGGTTGAAGCGAACTTGCGTCTTGTAATTTCTATCGCGAAGAAATACACCAACCGTGGCCTACAGTTCTTGGATCTGATCCAGGAAGGTAACATCGGTCTGATGAAAGCAGTAGATAAGTTCGAATATCGTCGTGGTTACAAGTTCTCGACTTACGCAACGTGGTGGATCCGTCAGGCAATCACTCGTTCAATCGCGGACCAAGCACGTACGATTCGTATCCCGGTACACATGATCGAAACGATCAACAAGCTAAACCGTATTTCTCGTCAAATGTTGCAAGAGATGGGTCGCGAGCCACTACCGGAAGAACTGGCAGAGCGCATGCAAATGCCAGAAGACAAGATTCGTAAAGTTCTAAAAATCGCTAAAGAGCCTATCTCAATGGAGACACCAATCGGTGACGACGAAGATTCGCATCTAGGTGATTTTATCGAAGATACAACGCTAGAACTTCCGCTAGATTCTGCAACTGCAACTAGCCTTAAGGTGGCAACAAAAGACGTGCTTGCAGGTCTAACGCCACGTGAAGCGAAAGTACTTCGTATGCGTTTTGGTATTGACATGAACACTGACCATACTCTAGAAGAAGTTGGTAAGCAGTTCGACGTTACTCGTGAGCGTATCCGTCAGATCGAAGCAAAAGCACTACGTAAACTTCGTCACCCAAGCCGCTCAGAGACTCTGCGCAGCTTCCTAGACGAATAATCGCAGCGCATACAAGCTTTTAGAAATCAAAAAAGGTGACTTTAGGTCACCTTTTTTATTATCTACTGTTCTAAGTGGATAAAAACTAAGCGCAATTGCCCTAGTTGGTATCTAGACACCTTGCAACGCTTCCCCTATAATCGTTGTCCTATTAAGGCCCCTTAGCTCAGTGGTTAGAGCAGTCGACTCATAATCGATTGGTCCGCAGTTCAAGTCTGCGAGGGGCCACCATATTCCGAAAGGCGTAGCAGGTTAATACCTACTACGCTTTTTTTGTATCTTATATCTTTGGGTACAGTTTCGGTTGCGGTAACTCGTCACTAACCTCGTAATAGCTTTTCCTCTTCCCCTTTTCTTTAACCCTTATCTGGCTTTCTATATGTAGCAATGAAACAAAATGTCCGCTCGTGATTTAAACCATTGACCCTCAGACAACTTCTGATAGGATGGACATACAAACGTATGGACGTCTAAAACAAAAAATGGAGCTACAATGAAAAGTATTGGTCACTTAAAGAAACTAGCTTTGATTCTCACGGCAGTAGTCGGCTTAAGCGCTTGTGGAGAAAAAGATGACTCTGTCATTAAAGTGGGCGCGACAGTTGGACCACATGCACAAGTAGTCGAGGCGGTAGCGAAGGAGGCAGCAAAGCAAGGTTTGAATGTCGAAGTCATTGAGTTTTCTGACTACGTGACACCTAATGCCGCTCTTAGCGATGGTAGCATCGATATTAATAGCTATCAGCACCAGCCATTTTTAGACAACTTCAACAGTAGCCATAACGCCCAATTAGTATCAATTGGTCAGTCCATTCTTATGCGTATGGGGCTTTATTCCAATAAGTATCGCTCACTGCAAGAGCTTCCAAACAATGCACGTATAGCGCTTCCAAATGACCCTACCAACGGTGGTCGTGGTCTGTTGCTACTCGCCGATGCAGGTTTAATTGAGCTGAAACAGGGTGTTGGCCATAAAGCCGCCCTAACTGATATCACAAAAAACGCAAAATCATTTGAATTTGTCGAGGTAGATGCCGCTCAGCTACCAAGAACATTAGATGATGTGGACGCGGCTGCGATTACAATGAACTACGTAATGTCTTCTGGTTTAGATCCGAAGAAACAAAGTATCTATCTTGAAGCAAAAGACGCCCCATTAGCAGTCATGGTCATCGCCACTCGTGACGCAGACAAAAATAATGAAGCGTATAAAAAGTTCGTTTCTATTTATCAATCTCAAGCGATTCGTGATTATCTCGATCGTACGTTCAAAGGCACAATCGAAGCAGCTTTTTAATCAATAAAGCAGCGAATACTTTGCCCACGAATCAGATAGAAAAGAGGCTAATGTTTTCTCATAGCCTCTTCTTTTCATTACTCACTAAATCGACTCATTGTCGACTTTCAGCCTCTAACTTCATTGCCAAATAAGCTTGGTCAGCAGAAACCAATTCAGGACGGTTAATCAACTTCCAGAGGAAGTATGGTGGGATTAAAAATACGATGAAGTAGAGTGATTCATGGAAGAAAACATCGGCTATCGTTTGCTGATGCTCCCAAAGTGCCGTCAGTGCGAAGAGCTCTAACATCACGCCTAATACGCCAAAGACGACAGAGACAACAATCGCTAAACCCAGTAGTTCTCTAATAAAGTGCTTGTATGCCATGATACTAATTCCTTCTAGCAATAAGTCATACTAACTTACGCTCATAAGAAACAAGTGAGCTTGATTATTATCAAACTCACCTCATCACTGTTAAGAACTTAGTTTTATAAAAAAGTACTTGTATATAGCGTCATCGAAGACTGATTTCCCTATCACAGAGCATAGATACCTCTACAAATAGAAGGTGATGGAACGACCAACTATTGACTATATGAGCGCAACTTTAATCAGATAAGTAATATTGAACCGTCGATACCACTCGTACTTTCTTAATGTAAGGCGTGTTGCTGTCTCGGTCATAAATCGAGAACTGCCCTTGAGTTGCACGTTTGATCTTACCCAGTGAACTCTGTGAGTCTTTCGCAAATTTCTCAGCCACTTCACGCGCATTCTTAGTCGCTTCTTCGATCATGTCTGGCTTCACATCATTCAGCTTAGTAAAGCTGTACTCAACACGATTTGCATAAGGATCTTGGTTAAGCAAAACGCCTTGCTTTCCTAGCTCACCTATTTCATTGATTGCCGCTCGAACAACATCAACACTCTGGCTATAAACCGTAACGGTTCGCGAGGCCAAATAACGATACTCAATGTCTTGCTCGCTCCCATATTGCTGTGCTTTTCTGTCAATGACCGCTGGGGAAGAAAGGGAAACGCTGGTTTCAGGAAGCCCTTTGGCACTTAGAAAGTCCAAAATCAAACGGGTTTGCTGGTCAATTTCATCAAACATGGCTCCCATATCATTACTCGCTAGAGTAAATTGAATCGGCCAAATCACCGTATCAGCAGGATACTCACGCTCCGACAAACCTTTTACTGTCACGACTCTTTCATAGGCTCGGTATTTCACCGCCGTCTGCTGCATAAAATAGCCAAGGATGCCAAGACCAAGTATCAAACTTAGCCCAATCCAAAGTGCTGCTTTATTGGAAACTCGTTCCATTATTTCCCCCTGATAAATATCAACTTAGCTTAATCTTTGTTCTAGATAAGATAGCCTATCTATTGTTTTAAGAGGGAGACATAACGCGAGTTTTGATTCATAGCACAGTGATATACCGTTTTCTTTAGTCAATAAAGCTTCATTGGTTTGTCACCAAAGGCTCATGCTTTTGCCTCTTAACTGTCATCTGTAATTTCTACTATCCAATCAGCAACTTGTACGCTGAGGTAAATATGGATAGTTCAACCCCTTTTCGTCTCCCTCGTAAAACGCCGTTTGGCATTGGTGAAAACGTTGCTGAATGGGCAACCGGTTTAAACCAACTTGATAAGTTCTACGCCCAACGCCCCGTTAATGCCGATACCAAAACTTTTCTCCGCTTCACGCTGGATATCTTAGGTATCGATTATCGCATTGCTCATGGTTCACTCGACTCAGTACCTAAACAAGGAGCTACCGTCATTGTGGCGAACCACCCGCTTGGTTGTGTGGAAGGCGTCATCTTGGCCGAACTCTTGTTGATGGTACGAGACGATATCCAAATTCTAGCCAATCAATACCTGAAAACCGTACCAGAGTTAGATCAGCTCTTCATTGGTGTCGATGTGTTTGAAGGCAGAGACGCCGTCAAATCGAATATGAAGGCCCTCAGAGCGGCTAATAAACACCTCGCAAGTGGCGGCTTATTGCTTGTCTTTCCTGCCGGTGAGGTTTCCCAGTTAGTCGATGCCAAACAGCAACGCTTGGAAGACAAAGCGTGGAGTCGAAGCGTAAGTAGCCTGATCCGCAAAAACAAAGCAACGACAGTTCCAGTATTCATCAGTGGTCAGAACTCGAAACGCTTCTATATGGCAGGGAAAATCCATCCACTTTTGCGTACCCTAATGCTCGGGCGGGAGCTACTGAACAAACATGCACAAACCATCAACTTGTCTTTTGGCCAAGCGATTAAATTCAAAGAGCTCAACACACTTAACGATGATCAAGTGGTGAACTATTTGCGGCTCAACACTTACTTGCTCAATCGTGAAACCCAATCAGTTAAGCCTTCTTCTTCATCAGAACTGCTCTCTCCAATAGCGGCAGGGTTACCCGTAGGCGAATTGCTTGAAGAGCTGAACAACTTACCAAAAGAGTCCAAGCTGCTAACAAGTGGTGAGTTCGATGTTTACTGCACGGAGTCGCAGAGTATCCCTTCCCTACTGCATGAAATTGGTCGCCTACGTGAGCTCAATTTCCGACAAGTTGGCGAAGGGACTGGACTAGCAATAGACATTGACCATTTCGATCATGATTACCTGCATCTGTTTGTGTGGGACAGAGAGAACCAATGCTTGGTGGGCGCGTATCGTTTAGGTCTGGTTGATCAACTGATTGAAAAGCGCGGCGTAGCAGGTCTGTATTCACGAACGTTGTTTAACTATGACCAACGCTTTATCGACCAAATGGGTAAATCCATTGAGATGGGGCGCTCTGTGATTGCACAGCAATATCAAAAGAGCATGAGCGCGCTACTGCTGCTGTGGAAAGGCATCGCAACGTTCGTTCATCAAAACCCAGATTACACTCACCTATTTGGTCCGGTAAGCATTAGCAACGACTATAGTGATACTGCACGCCAACTGCTGGCTCAATCAATGACGCTTCACCACTACGATAACAACTGCGCAGAGTATGTCACACCTTCTAACCCACTTCCTGAGCACCACCGTGACTGGAACACCAGCATGCTCACTGCTCTGGGTGATTTACAGCTATTGTCACGTGTCATTGCCAGAATCGATGAAGGGAAAGGAGTGCCCGTTTTGCTGCGTCAGTACTTAAGCCTCAATGGCAAGCTGGTATGCTTCAACGTCGACCCTGCATTCAATAACGCTCTAGATGGATTGATTATGGTGGATTTGCGCGATGTTCAAGAAAAGACGTTGGCAAGGTATATGGGACGCGAGCAAGCTCATGACTACCTCGTCTATCATACTAAATAGCAACGATGATTAAGAACAGTGATTAAATAGAGAGTTGGGAATCACAAGAAGAACCGTGTGGCGACTCTCTTTATTTACCCTTTCATCAACTAATTAGGCGTGCTCCGTGAAGTGCGCCGAAAAGACTCTCATAGATACAATCTATCGAAAGATCTAGATAGCATTTATCTCACCAATTCCGTCACAAACTTTCACAAAAAACAAAAACAGATCCAGGTCACACTTTAAATCCACCACAACTCAACACAAAACGTGACATTGATCATTACAAGTATTTAATTCGAATTTCAAAAAAAATCAAAAGTGATCAAAGTCACAAAGTATTTTGATTTTAAATTTGTCAGAAGATCGGATTGATCACTAAGATTTTTATTGACAGATTTAAAAGTGGCTTTTTGTTATTAAGTTACAAGTTAATAAGTTGAACTTGGTCACTTAAAAACCGTTTCTCAGCCTAAGAAATGCGGGCGTAGATCACGAAAAACCCGTTGTCAGTTCCAATTGGAAAATGTGTGGTAAATTGATTGGGTACTAAGCAATCAAACAAACGGTTTTGGCGAACCGTTTACTACAACAAGATTCATCAGAACATCGAACGGGGAATTGTTATGATATCACCAGATGCCAAGATCAAGATACAAAATTTTGGTCGTTTTCTGTCAAACATGGTAATGCCAAACATCGGCGCGTTTATCGCGTGGGGCTTTATCACTGCTCTATTTATCCCAACTGGATGGCTACCAAACGAAACGTTAGCCTCTATGGTTGGCCCAATGATTACCTACTTGCTGCCACTACTTATCGGTTACACCGGTGGTAAATTAGTTGGTGGCGATCGTGGTGCGGTAGTCGGTGCAATCACAACAATGGGTGTGATTGTCGGCACCGACATCCCAATGTTTATGGGGGCAATGATGGTCGGCCCAATGGGCGGCTGGGCTATCAAGAAATTCGATAACTACATCGATGGTAAAGTAAAAAGTGGCTTCGAGATGTTGGTTAACAACTTCTCTGCGGGCATCATCGGCATGCTATGTGCGATCCTTGCCTTCATCTTTATCGGTCCATTCGTAAAAATTCTTTCTGGTGGCTTGGCGGCTGGCGTTAACTTCCTAGTTTCTGCTCACCTACTACCACTGACTTCAATCTTCGTTGAACCTGCGAAGATCCTGTTCCTAAACAATGCGATCAACCACGGTATTTTCTCTCCACTGGGTATCCAACAAGCGTCTGAAACAGGTCAATCGATCTTCTTCCTAATCGAAGCAAACCCAGGTCCTGGTCTAGGTATCCTGCTAGCTTACATGGTGTTTGGTAAAGGTACGGCTCGTCAAACGGCAGGTGGTGCATCAATCATCCACTTCTTCGGCGGTATCCACGAGATTTACTTCCCATACATCCTAATGAACCCTCGCCTAATCCTTGCGGCTATCGCAGGTGGTATGACTGGCGTATTCGTTCTAACTATCTTTAACGCAGGTATCGTTTCTCCAGCATCACCAGGTTCAATCTTTGCAATCTTGTTGATGACTCAGAAAGGCTCAATCGTTGGTGTTCTAGCGTCTATCGCAGCAGCAACAGGCGTGTCATTCGCCGTAGCAGCACTGCTAATGAAGACGCAAACGTCAACAGAAGAAGACGGTGATGAAGCAGCACTAGAAAAAGCAACATCACAAATGAAAGACATGAAATCTGCATCTAAAAACGATGCGGTGGTAAACAACCAAAGCAAAGGTGACGTAGACCTAGCGACAGTACAAAGCATCATTGTCGCTTGTGATGCGGGCATGGGCTCGAGTGCAATGGGCGCGAGCATGCTACGCAAAAAGGTTCAAGACGCAGGTCTGAACATCCACGTAACCAACCTTGCCATTAACAGCTTACCAGAGAGTGCAGATATCGTGATTACTCATAAAGACTTAACGGATCGTGCACGTAAGCATGCTCCAAACGCACACCACATTTCATTGACTAACTTCCTAGACAGCGAGATGTACAACCAGCTAGTCACCAAACTACTAGCAGCGCAAAACCAATCCGCAGCCAATGACGACCAAATGGTAAAAGTTTCGCTCGTGGCAGCAAACGACGACAACTTCGAGCCACAGCAAACGTCGGTGTTCCAAATCCAGCGTGAAAACATTCACCTAGGTTTGAAAGCTGCCAACAAAGAAGAAGCGATTCGCTTCGCGGGTAACAAGTTGGTCGAACTTGGCTACGCAGAACCAGAATACGTAGACGCGATGTTTGAGCGTGAAGCATTGGTTCCAACTTACCTAGGCGAATCTATCGCAGTGCCTCACGGCACGGTAGAAGCGAAAGACCGCGTGAAGAAAACCGGCATTGTAATCTGCCAATACCCATCGGGTATCCAATTTACTGAAGACGACGATGATGTAGCGAAACTGGTTATCGGCATTGCCGCTAAGAACGATGAGCACATCCAGGTGATTACCACCATTACGAACGCGCTCGATGAGCCGGAGGCAATTGAGAAGCTAACCAGCACCAACGATGTGGAAGAGATTCTAAACATCCTTGGCGGTCAACAAGCGGCTTAATTACCCCTTTAATTTGCTCCTGAGGCAAATGAGGTCAGCTGTCACCCCCTATGCGGTTGGCCTCCCCCTAGTTTCGTAAGTCAACATTTTAGACATTGGTAGGTAAGAATTATGAAAAACGCAGTTCATTTTGGCGCAGGTAACATTGGTCGTGGCTTCATCGGAAAACTCTTAGCAGATGCAGAAGTCGAGGTCACATTTGCAGACGTTGACGCTCCACTCGTCGACCAACTGAGTCACAAGCAAGAATACAAAGTAAAAGTGGTCGGTACTGAGTGCCAAATCGACACAGTAACTCACGTCACCGCGGTAAACTCAGCCAGTGAAGATGTCATCGACCGCATTGTAAAAACCGACTTGGTAACAACAGCGGTTGGCCCTAACGTACTGGACATCATTGCAAAAACCATCGCTACCGGCATTGCTAAACGCTTTGCAGCAGGTAACGATAAACCATTGAACATCATAGCGTGTGAAAACATGGTTCGCGGCACCACACACCTAAAAGGTGAAGTGTACAAACACTTGGATGAATCATTGCACGCGAAAGCAGACGAACTGGTTGGCTTTGTCGATTCAGCGGTAGACCGTATCGTCCCACCAGCAGAAGCAGCGAACGATGACCCACTAGAAGTGACGGTAGAGAGCTTTAGCGAATGGATTGTGGATGAGCAGCAATTCAAGGGCGAAATCCCTGACATCGCAGGCATGGAAAGAACCAATAACCTAATGGCGTTTGTAGAGCGTAAGCTCTTCACCCTCAATACAGGTCACTGCATTACCGCTTACCTAGGTTGCTTGAAAGGCCATCGTACCATTCGTGAAGCAATTGAAGACCCAAGCATTCACGCTGAAGTAAAACAGGCGATGCAAGAGAGTGGTGAAGTGCTGATCAAACGTTACGGCTTCGACCGTGACATGCACAACGCCTACATCGAGAAGATTTTAGGACGCTTTGCCAACCCTTATTTAGTTGATGAAGTTGATCGTGTTGGTCGCCAACCAATTCGTAAATTAGGTGCAAACGATAGATTAGTGAAGCCTTTACTCGGTACAATTGAGTATAGCACTGAAAATCAAACACTTTTGAAAGGCATTGCCGCTGCGTTGAAGTACACTAACGACACTGACCCACAAGCCGTAGAGCTACAAAACTCATTAAAAGAAGTGGGTGTGAAGAAGACGCTAGCGACATACACAGGTCTTGCAGAAGACAGTGCTGAAGTGGCTCAAATCGAGACACTTTACAACCAACTTTGATTTACCTAGGGGAGCTCGGCTCCCCTTCTATGTCCTTCTCTGCTTGAAGAGTTGGGATAGCTAATAATTAGAAATGTATTCAGTATATGGCAGATAACATCAACGAAACCGAGATCATTGAGCGATTAAACAGCGCACCATCGGTACGAGGCTTTTTCATTGCAGCAGTCGACGTTTTTAACGATTCGATCGACGGGTTGGTGCAAAGAATCTTTCGTAAAGATAACTTCGCTGTTCAATCAGTTGTCGGTCCGCTGCTACAAGACTCTGGACCGCTGGGCGATCTGTCTGTTCGTTTGAAGTTATTGTTTGGCTTGGGAGTGCTCCCCGATGACATTTACCACGACATCGAAGACATCATCAAACTCAAAAACCAACTCAATAGTGACGCTTCAGATTACGAATTCACTGACCCGAATATCCTAGAACCGATCAAAAAACTGCATCTGGTGAAGAAAATGGGCATGGTGCAATTGGAAGTCAACGAACCCGATGACGACATCGACCTTGAGTTTTATCAGCTACAACTGCAACGTCAACAACAAATCATTAAGTCAGGGCTCTCACTTGCCATTGTCGAGATTTGCAATGAGCTCGGCAAAGACAGCCCTTTTTAATCGAAAAACTGGCACGGAAGCCTCCTCAACTCGCCCCCCTTTTTGCACATTCTTCTATACAACGTGCGTGAAAGCCATCACAGTCCATATTCCGATGTCTCTGTAACATCAGACCAATCTATCGCTAGTATTGAAACGGTATCGCATGCTTTCAATCGAAGACACTAAAACTAAGTGGGAGTTTTTCCAGAAACACCACTGGGTATCTCCAGAATTTTCCCGCACTCCCGTCCTCGAGTCGTGGGAGCGTTGCATAAAGCAATGCAGCCCTTACACCTGGTCAAAACCACATATTGCTTCTGGATTTACCTTCTCATCTCTAATGAAGCGCAACGAATATCTCATCGAATGCGCCACGACCGTGCTTGAAGATACGTACGATATGCTTGGTGACGAAGACCTGGTATTGATGGTGACTGACGGCAACGGCTGCGTTCTATCTGTTGTGGGACATAACTCAATGCAACAAGAGATGCAGGCGCTCGGTATTAAACAAGGCTGTTTTCTCTCCGAAGGAAAGATAGGCACAAATGCAGTCAATCTCTGTATCAACACTCATATCCCGTGTGAAGTTTTTGCTGCCGAACATTTCAATCGCCACTTGCACTCTTACGCCTCTGTAGCGGCGCCTGTTTTTGACCAATTTGGCAAATTACGCGGTACAACATGCCTTTTCAGAAAAGCGGAAAGCTATAAGAAAGAAGACTTAGTCATCATCGCGTCGAGCGCGAAAGAAGTCAGCTTGCAAATCCACATTCAGTCGGAACAAGAAAACATGAACCGCCTCACTTGTGCGCATAACGCAACGTTAGAGTGCATGGATGACGGCCTTCTGGCCTGGGATGAAGAGAGCCGTATAACCATGGTAAATCACCAGTCCGAGCGCTTGTTAAACATTAAAGCCAGTCAGGTCTTGGATAAAGAAGTCTTTTCTGTTTTGCGCTTCCCACCGAATGTCCTTACTAGTATTGAGTCAGGTGCGAGCATAAACCGTAAACTCACAACGGTAGAGGTTCGTGGCGAGTTTGTTGAAGCGATCATCACCTTGCGTCCACTCAACGACGGCACACACTTATTGTTCTTGCACCCTATCGATAAAATTCGCGAACTTGCTCAACAACAAATAGGTGGCAGTGCGCGCTATACGTTCAGCACTTTGCCTGTCATTTCACGAAAAATGAAGCATGTCATTACCGTTGCAAAACGGGCCATAAAGTCCAAATCACCGATTCTAATTACGGGTGAAGAAGGTGTAGGAAAAGCCACTCTCGCCATGGCGATCCATAACGAAAGCACTTACAAAGAAGGGCCGTTCATTACGCTCAACTGCCGCTCCATCAATACAGAGCAACTGGTCAAAGAAACTCTGGGGTATGACGAAGGGCAAGGCATGCCTTCAAAGTTTGAGCTCGCCCATGGCGGTACGCTCTTTTTAGAAAAGGTGGAATATCTGTCGCCCGATTTACAAGCCGTGCTACTTAAGTTGTTAAAAACTGGGCTCGTCAGCCGCAGCGACAGTTTGCGATTGATCCCCGTAGATTTTCAACTTATTACCAGCACCGCTTCAGAGATCAGCGAGTATGTCACTCAGCGCTCATTTGGTCGGCAACTTTATTATGAAATCTCCTCGAACGAGCTGCATATTCCGCCACTACGAAAGCGTAAAGAAGACATTGAATTTCTCGTCCAGCAACTTATCAGCCATTATGAACGCCGCCACAATGTGACGATCTCGATAGAGCCAGTCGCACTGGAAGCGTTGATGAATTTTCGTTGGTCAGGCAACAACTCTGAATTAAGAAATCGAACTGAGCGAATTTTGCTTAACCGCAGTTCCAACTTAATCAAGCTGAACGATATTCCTGAAGACATTAAACTGAATTCTCGCCATACCGCAGAAAATACGCCAGTAATCACGTTAGAAGAAGCCGAGAGAAGAGCGATTGTTCAGGCTTGGAATCAGTGTGATGGCAAAATGCATGATATGGCGAAAGCATTGCAAATTGGCCGCACGACCTTATGGAGAAAAATTAATAAGTTTGGGCTGCAGGAGCAAATGAAGCTGTATTAAGTCGTGAATTGGCGTTCCTATAACAAAAGTAAAACCGGCGTAAGCACGCCGGTACAGGTGTACTAACGATAAGGTATCGATTAAACATCGACAGACAACTGACGAATCTGCGCTTTTAGTCCCGGTAGCATGCTCGAACTGGCGCTGAATTTTCGCAACCCCACGCGAAGCAATGTTTCTGTGGCATTTGGATCGCCAGCCATCTCACCACACATACTAACCGGTATGCCCGCGCAATCGCCTGCTGCACACGTGAGCTCAATGGCTTTTAGTACCGATGGTTCAAAGTAGTTCACCAATTCAGCAACAGCGGCGTTACCTCGATCGGCGGCCATAACATATTGAGTCAAATCATTGGTGCCGATAGAGAAAAAGTCGACTTCTTGGGCTAACGCATCAGCATTTAACACCGCGGCTGGTACCTCAATCATAATACCAACGGGCAAATGAGTCGCATCCAAGCCGAGTTGGTTTGCTTGATGCGCCAACAGCACTTTTACTTTTCTCACTTCTTCAACCTGAGCCACCATCGGTATCATCAATTGAATATTCGGTTGCTCGTGAAAGGCTCTCAGAATGGCTCGAAGTTGAGCGGTAAACAATGACTCATGTTGAAGGCACAACCGCACCCCTCTCAAACCTAAAAATGGATTATCTTCTGCTGGCATAGGATAAGCGGCTAAAGGCTTATCACCGCCAACATCTAGACTACGAATCGTAAGTGGCTTATCACCAAGTGCGGCAGCAATATCACGATACACTTGGTATTGCGCTTCCTCAGTCGGCAACTCATCACTGTTTTGAAATAGAAACTCAGTCCGGAATAGACCAACGCCCTCAGCTCCTGATGTTAGTGCATCATCAATATCTTTCGGTCCACCAATATTGGCGAATACTGGAATATGGACACCATCACAGGTGACTGCGGCTTGCTGAGCACTCGCTAGCGCACTTTGTCGGGTGCTTTGCCACTCAATTTGTTGCGCTTCTAATTCCTGCTGTACGGCATCTGAAGGAGAGAACCATAAATGCCCTCGAAAGCCATCAATAGTCACCACTTGACCAGCACGCACAGCATCAAGGCAGCCCTGAGCTTTAACGATGGCAGGAATCCCCATCGCACGAGCAAGAATCGCACTGTGAGAGGTTTTCCCTCCCTCACTCAAACAGATACCAAGCACTTTCGATTTATCAAGCCCGGCCACATCAGAAGGCATCAGGTCGCGGGCCAACAAAATACTCGGTTCCTGAATGTCGATGGCATTAGGCGTTACGCCTGTCATTTCGACCATAACTTGGCGTGCGATATCATGCACATCTGCTTCGCGTTCCCGCATGTACTGACTTTCTGCCTGGCGAAACTCTTCGGCCAACGTTTGCAGTGATTCTACCCAAGCTTGCTCGGCTATCATGCCCGTTTGAATTCGCGACTCGACCGATGCCCATAATTCTGGGTCACTGAGCATCATGCTATGAGCGGAAAATATTTCCCCTTTCGGCTGCTTCGCTTGCTCCTGCAAATGTTGAACAACCACGCCTATCGCACGCTTAACCCGTTCAATTTCATCTTGTTCACTTTGGAAATCACGTTCAGGCACTGCTGGCATTTCATGAGTAAAAAGGACAGCAGGAGCAGTAGCGATACCGTCATTGACTCGAATACCAACAACAGCACCTTCAATCTGATTTGAGGCCATGCCATCGAGCAGAGTATCCGAGCTTTCTTCAGGTTCGACAATGCCTTGCTCAACCGCCTCTTTTTCTCCGAAGTGCTCACTAGCTAAGGCTTCAAATGCCTTGATTGCTTCACTGGATTGAGAGCCGAGTGCGCACAGCGTGATCGTCTCTTGACTACGAACGCCAAGTTTCGCAATGCTGTTCAAGCTTTTCGCGTTCACACGGCGCTCGCCTTTTTTCAACCATAATTGACAGTCGAAAGGCGCGAGTGCACCAACAATGGCCGCAGCGGGACGAGCATGTAATCCATGCGGATTTTGCACTACCCAATCAAATGTCCGTTCTTGCTCAAAGTTCTCTGATACTGGCGCTATCTCAGCGGATGTTAGTGGCTGATCACCAAGATGCTCTTGTTTTACGCTTAACGCATTCTGTGCCTCTTCGACTACCGTCGATAAAGGTAGTCCGGCAGCAGCAGCCACCGACGCCGCCATGGTTCCTTCAACAATAGGTGCCGAGATAAGGGTGACATTTTCCCTCACATGATCATCAATCAGGTCCAGAGCCATTTCCGTGCTAAGCAACGCGCTGCCAAGATCCATCAACACAACAACCCCTTGTTGATCTTGTACCTGCTCAATCGCTTCCATCACGGCAATGGCATCGGTTCCGATCGGGTTCTCTGGATCATCAATCCCAGCAGCAATCGCAAGCTTGGCTTTGCCTTGCGTCATTTGGGTGGCAAGTTCTGCCACCCCTTCTGCAAGTCGACGACTATGAGATACAACTACAATTCCCACCATCTTAATTACCTGCTATTACCTGCTGGAGTGCTTTAATCATTAACAAAGAAGAGGTTGCACCGGGATCTTGGTGACCAATACTACGTTCCCCCAGATAGCTTGCTCGCCCTTTTTTCGCCAACATTTCAATCGTGGCAACCGCGCTCGTTTCTGCTAGCTCAACCATTTCATTCAGTAAGTGATCGGCGCTCATACCATTTTCTAACGACGCCTTCACGCTAACTAAAACGGGTAACCAAACATCACACATGGTTTTATCACCCAGCTCTGCTTTACCACGAGACACCACGCCATCCACACCGCTTTTTAGTGCATCGACCAACTCTTCAAACGTTAGTTGCTCTCGGGTTCCGACAGCGGCAGCCGTGCGAATAAACAGCGTGCCATACAGCGGGCCACTTGCCCCACCAACACTAGAAAGTAAGGTCATGCCCGTATTCTTGAGAATGCTGCCGATATTTTGGTCCGCAAATTGCGGCAGTTTTTCAGTAACTTTTTTAAAGCCACGGTTCATATTGAGACCATGGTCTGCGTCACCAATATCACGATCAAGGTCGGTCAGAAAATCTTGATTCTCTTGATACGTTTTTGCACATAACTCTAGCCAGTGAACGATATGTTGTTTTTCAATTTGCATGTTTGCTCCCCCCTCTTACCACTTGATCGCGGCCGTATCGACAGGAGCATCGAACAGCTCCAACATCTCTTTATCTGCCTTCAGCAACGTAATCGAAACGCCTTCCATATCGAGTGACGTACAGAAGTTACCAACCATATTACGCACGATACGGAACCCTGCTTGCTCGCAGTTATGAGCCAGACGGCGGTACACTCCGTAAAGCTCTGAAGTTGGCGTACCACCCATACCATTCACCATCACGATGTAGTCGTGTTCAGCGGCGAAAGGCTCAATGCTGGATTCCACTTCATCCCATTCACCTTCGTCACGATTCCAAATACGCAATGTGCGCTGATAAGGTGTGTTTTCAGCAACTTCAGCAAACATTTCATCCACTAACGTATCGACATCGGTGTATTTCACTCGCTTGATACCTGGTTCACCATGGATACCAACACCAAACTCCACTTCATCATCTTCCAGAACAAAAGATGGTTTACCTGCTGCGGGTACAACACAAGCATTAAGCGCCACGCCAAATGAACGACAGTGATTATTAACGCGACGAGCCAGTGCTTCACATTGCTCCAACGAATAACCTTTGCTCGCGGCAGCCCCAACTAACTTTTCAACCAATACCGTTCCAGCTACGCCACGGCGACCAGCGGTATACAGGCTGTCTTTGACTGCAACATCGTCATCCACCAACACCGACCCAACTTTGATGCCATCGGTATGAAGCAGCTCCACAGCCGTTTCAAAGTTCAACACGTCTCCGGTGTAGTTTTTAATGATAAATAGCACGCCTTCACCAGTATTCACTTGGTTGCCACATTCGTACATTTGATCTGGCGTTGGTGAAGTAAATACCTCTCCAGGGCAGGCGCCTGTCAGCATGCCTTTACCAATAAAACCAGCGTGCAAAGGTTCGTGACCACAGCCACCACCAGAAACCAGTGCCACTTGCCCCGGCGTTTCCTCGTGCCACATGTAACGAGGTTCGTAGTTAGCTTTTAGCTCAGGGCGGGACAATGCTAGGCCTTCCATTTGCTGCAATACAACATCATCGACTTGGTTAATTAACTTTTTCATCGTTCTATCTCGTTCCATTTATATTTTTATGTAGGGTATGAATTCATCTTAAACAGAGAAAAAACGTGCTCAACAAAAATCAATCTGTTTCATATTGAAACAACGACTTCGGTATTTTCGTTTCAATATGAAACGAAAAACGACAGATTCGCTTGAATAGTGATCGGCGCCATAAAGCATGCTGATGCTTATTACTTCTGAGAGTCAGTTTGACACAGAGGTCATAAAAGCATGGAACAAAAGCAGAGATATCCTTCACCACTTACCACACCAAACCTAATATAAACCTTATCCCTACAATGGATATTCATTGCAGTCCAAAACACACATAAAAAGGTTAAAGGTTTGAATTATGGACAAAATTATTATCAGCCCAAGCAAATACGTCCAAGGTGAACAAGTACTTACATCTATCGCTCACTATGTGAAAACATTAGGTGAACGTCCGTTAGTAATTGCCGATGAGTTCGTGACTAACCTGGTTGGTGATGACGTCAAACAAAGCTTTGCTGACGAAAAGCTTCCACTCACTATGAACATTTTTGGTGGCGAATGTTCGCGCGTTGAGATTGAACGCATCACGGACATTTGTGCCACTCAAAAACACGATGTCATTGTCGGTATTGGTGGTGGTAAAACGTTAGATACAGCAAAGGCTGTTGCGTTTTACACCAAAATTCCTGTCGTGGTGGTTCCTACGATTGCCTCGACTGATGCGCCAACCTCAGCGCTTGCGGTGATATACACCCCTGAAGGTGAATTTGAAGAATATTTGATGATCCCTAAAAACCCAGACATGGTCATCATGGATACGTCAGTCATCGCCAAAGCCCCTGTTCGCTTACTTGTATCGGGGATGGGCGACGCGCTTTCCACCTACTTTGAAGCTCGTGCCAACATGACTTCTGGTAAGGCAACAATGGCTGGTGGGTTAGCGACGCGTTCAGCACAAGCGCTTGCGAAACTTTGCTATGAAACCTTGCTTGAAGATGGTGTAAAAGCAAAAGCTGCGGTAGAAAATGGTGTGAGCACCAAAGCGGTAGAAAACATTATTGAAGCCAATACATACCTGAGCGGTATCGGTTTTGAAAGCAGTGGTCTAGCGGGTGCTCACGCTATTCATAACGGCCTAACTAAGCTTGAAGAGTGTCATCATCTCTATCATGGTGAGAAAGTCGCGTTCGGCACACTAGTTCAGCTGGTATTAGAAAACGCAGCGATGGAAGAGATTAATACGGTTCTTGCATTCTGCCGCTCTGTAGGTCTACCAACCAACTTATTTGATATGGGCGTTAAAGAGCTTAACCACGCTAAGTTGCGCGAGGTCGCCGAAGCCTCAACGGCCGAGGGAGAAACCATCCACAATATGCCATTCCCAGTGACGGCAGAAAATGTCTACTCTGCAATTCTAACCGCTCACCAGTTGGGTCAATAACTCACCCCCTTAAAGTGGGCTTAAATAAAAAAGCGGCACATACTCTCGCATGTGCCGCTTGGATTTTTGCTGTTAAGCGCAATTACTCAACCGTTACCGCTTTCGCCAGGTTACGTGGTTGGTCTACGTCCGTACCTTTGATCAGTGCTACGTAGTAAGACAGCAATTGCATTGGGATGGTGTAGTAGATCGCCGCCGTGATTTCACTAACGTGAGGCATCGTGATGATCTTCATTGTTTCATCGCCTTCGAAGCCTGCGTCTGCATCTGCGAATACATACAGAAGACCGCCACGCGCACGTACTTCCTCAACGTTTGATTTTAGCTTTTCAAGTAGGTCGTTGCTTGGTGCAACCACAACAACAGGCATGTCAGCATCAATCAGCGCAAGAGGACCGTGTTTCAGTTCACCCGCCGCGTACGCTTCTGCGTGGATGTACGAGATCTCTTTCAGTTTTAGAGACGCTTCCATCGCGATTGGGTAGAACTCGCCACGGCCTAGGAACAATGTGTGGTGCTTGTCTGCAAAATCCGTTGCTAGTGCTTCAATTTCTTTCTCGAAAGAAAGTGCCGCGTTGATTTGCTTAGGAAGTGCGTGTAGCGCTTCAACAATCTCTTTTTCTTTCTCTTTGCTGATGCGACCTTGCTCTTTACCCAGTGCTGTTACCAGCATAAGTAGTGCAGAAAGCTGAGTCGTGAACGCTTTGGTTGAAGCCACACCGATTTCAACACCAGCGCGAGTCATGAACGCAAAATCTGATTCACGAACCAGAGAAGAGCCTGCTACGTTACAAATGGTCATCGCCGCCATGTAACCTTTCTCTTTTGCTAGGCGAAGTGCTGCTAACGTATCTGCAGTTTCACCAGACTGAGACAACGTAATAAGAAGGCTGTTTGGACGAGTCACAAACTTGCGGTAACGGAATTCAGACGCAATTTCTACATCACAGCTAACGCCTGCAATGTCTTCAAACCAGTAACGTGCCGTCATACCTGCGTTGTAAGACGTACCACACGCCACGATTTGTACGTGTTCTACTTTGCTTAGAATGTCTGCCGCGTGCACACCGATCGCGTCTGTCACAACAGAATCTGACGTGATACGACCTTCCATTGTGTTGATCAACGCTTTAGGTTGCTCATAGATTTCTTTTTGCATGAAGTGACGGTATTGGCCTTTATCACCTGCATCATGCTCTGCATTAGATTCAACAATTTCACGCTCAACTGGCTCACCCGTTGCATCAAACACAGTGACTTCACGGCGAGTAATTTCTGCTACGTCCCCTTCTTCTAGGTACATGAAACGGCGCGTAACGTTAAGTAATGCAAGTTGGTCAGACGCTAGGAAGTTTTCACCTACACCAAAACCGATCACGATCGGGCTGCCTGAACGTGCTACTACGATGCGAGATGGGTCTTTGCGATCCAACGCTACCGTGCCGTATGCGCCTTCAAGTTGTTTTGCTGTTTTTTGTACCGCTTCTAATAGCGTTTCTGAAGTACGAAGTTCCCACTCAACCATGTGTGCGATAACTTCTGTGTCCGTTTGCGATTCAAACACGTAGCCACGAGATTGAAGCAGCTCACGCAGCTCTTCATGGTTTTCGATGATGCCGTTATGGACCACTGCGATATCACCAGACATGTGTGGGTGAGCATTGATTTCAGAAGGTTCACCGTGCGTCGCCCAACGAGTGTGCGCAATACCAGTTCCGCCGATCACTTTTGCTTCTTCTACTGCATCAGCCAATTCTTGTACTTTACCCAAGCGACGAACGCGCGTTAGGTTTGATTCGCCATCAACAACCGCAACGCCAGCAGAGTCGTAACCGCGGTACTCTAAGCGGCGTAGACCTTCAACCAAAATTTCTGCAACATCTCGTTGTGCTACTGCACCTACGATTCCACACATGTGTTTATCTCCGTTTGTAGTTTTGTCCTTCCCTAGCCATGATTTCAAATAGAGGCAGCAAGCAAAGGCCTTTATCCAGAGGGAAGTGAAATATGAAACTGATTACATTATTAGGCGCAAATGACTTTCACGCCATGTTGTTCAATCTGTACTTTATGCTCTGCTTGGATATCTGCATCGGTCACCAACACATCAACTTGATGCCAAGCGAGCTCTAAGTTTGGGATCTTACGGCCGATTTTTTCGGACTCGATCATTACGATCACTTCACGTGACGCTTCTGCCATTACCTTACTTAAGCCAACCAATTCATTAAATGTCGTGGTTCCACGCTCGAGATCGATGCCATCCGCACCGATGAATAGTTGGTCAAAGTCGTAAGCTCGTAATACAGATTCGGCTACTTTGCCTTGAAAGGACTCTGAGTGCGTATCCCAAGTACCGCCAGTCATCAGCAGTGTCGGTTCGCTCTCTAATTCATTAAGAGCGTTAGCAACATGCAACGAGTTGGTCATGACCACTAAGCCACGTTTATCATTCAACTGTTGAATCAGCGCGGCAGTCGTGCTGCCACTGTCGATCACGATGCGATTATGATCGCGAATCAATGATGCTGCTGCTTTTGCTAAGCTTAACTTTCGAGTCGAAACATTAGCGCCCAATTCTTCGTGAATGACTTCCTTTGGGATAGCAATCGCACCGCCATAGCGGCGTAGAAGTTGGCCGTTTTTCTCTAAAGAAGCTAAATCCTTTCTAATCGTGACCTCTGAGGTTTCGAATTTCTGAGCAAGTTCATCAACGCTGACTTCTCCTAGTTCAGAAACCAAGTTAGAAATGGCGTGTCTTCTTAATTGAGTATTTCGTTTCGACATTTAAGTTTTGATTTTAAGTTTCGATGTGAAACTTATTATAGTCAAACCGAAACTTTTAAGTCCATTTATTTCGATCCAAAAAATTAATATTTCTCGATAAAACCTTGTCCTAAGACAATTCTTAAACAGTGATATTGGATTCATTCAGTGGTAGAATTCGCCACCGAAAAGAAAAAAAATTACAGAATTGAAGGCTATTTTTTTGCAACTTTCTGCATATAAAGTGGGATTAGTCACAAAAAGGTAACCAAAATCGCCGATCTTTTAGTCATAAAATGACTAAACTTGGTGAAAGACTTTCAGAATCTGAAGTTCTAATAATGAGACGAAAAATCGGTGGGTGACAGGTACTAAATGTCATCAAAAACGTCCTGACTTCAGAGTAAATAACCGACTTTCAAATTGTAACTATACTTACCGGAGAGTATCTTCCATGAAAAAGACCAAAATCGTATGTACGATTGGCCCTAAAACAGAATCTGTAGAGAAGCTAACTGAACTAGTTAACGCAGGCATGAACGTAATGCGCCTTAACTTCTCTCACGGTGACTACGAAGAACACGGCACTCGTATCGCGAACTTCCGTAAAGTAATGGAAGCTACTGGCAAACCACTAGCAATTCTTCTAGATACTAAAGGTCCAGAAATCCGCACTATCAAGCTAGAAGGCGGTAACGATGTTGATCTAGTAGCAGGTCAAGAATTCACTTTCACAACTGACACTTCAGTTGTAGGTAACAAAGATAAAGTTGCAGTAACTTACGCTGGTTTCGCAGCAGACCTAAACGTAGGTAACACTATCCTAGTAGACGACGGTCTAATCGAGATGGAAGTTATCTCTAAGACTGAAACTGAAGTTAAATGTAAAGTTCTTAACAACGGTGCACTAGGCGAAAACAAAGGTGTTAACCTTCCTGGCGTTTCTGTAAACCTACCTGCACTATCTGAAAAAGATAAGAACGACCTTAAATTTGGTTGTGAGCAAGGCGTTGACTTCGTAGCAGCTTCTTTCATCCGTAAAGCGTCTGACGTTCAAGAAATCCGTGAAGTACTTGCTGCAAACGGCGGCGAGAACATCCACATCATCTCTAAGATCGAAAACCAAGAAGGTGTTGATAACTTCGACGAGATCCTAGAGCTTTCTGACGGCATCATGGTTGCTCGTGGTGACCTAGGTGTTGAAATCCCAGCTGAAGAAGTAATCTTCGCTCAGAAAATGATGATCGAGAAGTGTAACCGTGCACGTAAGATGGTTATCACTGCAACTCAAATGCTTGATTCTATGATCAACAACCCACGCCCTACTCGTGCGGAAGCAGGCGACGTTGCTAACGCGGTAATGGACGGTACTGACGCAGTAATGCTTTCTGGTGAAACTGCTAAAGGTAAGTACCCAGTTGAAGCGGTAACTATCATGGCTCAAATCGCGAACCGCACTGATTCAGCTCTAAAAGCTGAGCTAGGTTCTCGTCTAGACAGCCCACGTCTACGCATCACTGAAGCAGTATGTAAAGGCGCAGTAGACACAGCTGAGAAACTAGCTGCTCCACTTATCGTTGTTGCAACTGAAGGTGGTAAGTCTGCACGTTCAGTACGTAAGTACTTCCCAACTGCAAACATCCTAGCACTAACTACTAACACTAAGACTGCTGCACAGCTAGTTCTAACTAAAGGTGTTACTCCAGTAGTTGTTGACTCTATCGCGAACACAGACGCGTTCTACGTAGCAGGTAAAGAACTTGCTCTAGAATCTGGTCTAGGTAACAAAGGCGACATCGTTGTTATGGTTTCTGGTGCTCTAGTAGCTTCAGGTACTACGAACACAGCTTCTGTACACGTGCTATAAGACTGAACTTTTAACACTTCAGTTTCTTGAGAAGGAGGGCTTATGCCCTCCTTTTTTATATGGCTTTCTTGCTCTCATAATAGGCTAATTGTATTATTTACCTCTATCAGAATTTCGTACTGTTTAATTTTATCGTCACGATTAAAGTTTCTATGAGGTGTATGTGTCTAGTCCCACTCTTACCGACAAAGTATTAAGAATGATCCGTCAGGATATTCTCGATGGCGAGCTTAAACCAGGTCAAAAACTCGTGGTTGCCGAACTCAAAGAGAAGTACAACGTAGGAGCGTCACCCATTCGAGAAGCATTGGTGCAATTATCTTGGAGCAAATACGTCAAACTCGAGCCGCAAAAAGGCTGCTGGGTTGCGCCTGTATGTAAAGATGAGTTACATGACTTGTACGAAAGCCTGCAAATGGTCTCCGCATGCTTACTCAGTAAGGCAATTATGATTGGCGATGAAAAATGGGAACTGGATGTACGAACTGCTTATCACAAGTTATCCCGAGTAAAACCTGGCGAAAGCTTTTGTTGGAGGGAATGGGAAGAGCGCCAAAATCAGTTTCTTACTGCGCTTTTTGAAGGTGCTGGCTCTGTCAATATGTTTGGGTTTTTCCGCGATCTACTCACGCAAATTAAACGCTACCAATACTTCGCGATGCAGATTTTAGGCACAGGGAACCCTGGGCACTGTAATCTCGATGAGCAAGAAATACTGATGAAGGCATCGCTAGACAAAAAGAGTCAGGATGCTTTAGGTTATCTAGAGCGTTATTTGAGACAGTCAATACAGTGTATCGAAGCCGCCATCGACAACCAATGTCGCATACTGGCTAGCGAATAACGCTGAGACTAAAAAGCGGGGGTCTATCCCCGTTTTTTCGTTTTTGTAAAAGCACTAAGCAATATCATCATAACTATGACACAGCGATACGCAGTTGCGCCCTGCACTTTTTGACTCATACAAAGCAATATCAGCACATTTATACGTTCTTGTACGATCAGAGGTTAAATCACTATACCCAGCACTGACAGTAATGCCTCTATCACTACGCATTTGAACCGCGACACGTAGCCTGTTCAATACAATTTCAGCCTCTTCTAGTGTTGTATGCGGCATGATCACTGCAAATTCCTCACCACCGACACGAGATACAAAGTCTGTGCTGCGGACTTCTTCTAGGAGGGTTTCTGCGACACTACAAATCACCTTGTCTCCTTCGTCGTGGCCTAGCTCGTCATTAATACGCTTAAAATGGTCAATATCAAACAACGCCAAACAAGCAGGAGGGCTATCAGGATAGCGTTCAATAATCCCCGCATATTGCGCCAATTGCTCTTCAAATTTTCGGCGGTTCCACAACCCCGTCAAGCCATCTTTTTCGCTTAGGTTTCGTAATTTTTCTTCTAACTCTTTTTGCCCAGAGATATCCACCAGCGACGTAATGTAATAACTCACTTTACCTGATTTGGTTAAATTCGCCTGAATACGCATTATTGCAGTAAAGACTTGATTAAACTTAGTTCGACAACGAATCTCCCCTTCCCATACGTGTTCACTCTTCAGTGTTTTCCAGATACTCAGGTTTGCTTCGAGATCTTCAGGTAAGAGAATTAAATGATGTGCACTCCAACCTTGGGCATGCTTGGTTGAGTAACCCATCATGTTTTCAAACTCTTGATTAACCATGATGATTCTATGTGAAGCATCCGAGATCATCACCGCAGTCATACCATCAAGAGCAGCTCGAGCCAACTTCGATTCCATACTATGACGCCGATAATGCAGAGCAAGGGCTGCCGTCGGCAAAGTGAAGCCGAGCACCAAACTTAGAACAAAAAACGCTTCTTGGATTAAGTCATCAATATCCCTCTGAGCTCGGGATAATAACTGCTCATTGGTAAGATCAATAACCAGATGAAGAGGTTCGCTAGAAACAAACTGGATGGTGCGATACGCGACCAAATTCGAACCATTGTAAGCATAGCCCGAATCTTTTGAATTTAAACTACGCCAAATGTTTGGGTACATCCGGCCAAAATTAAATTGAGAGCGAGCGGGAATTATATGGCCATACAAACGAGCTGATTTAGGGCTATCAATGTAAAATCCGTCACTCTTAATCAGCTCAATATGGAAATCAAGCACTGACGAATAGTTGAGTCGAGAGGATAAATAGTCAATATCAACATTAAGCACAAGATACCCTTCGCGCTTTCCGTTAAGCGAAATAGGCATCAAAATACGCAGTGACGGGCTATAGGGATAGACTAACTCGCCATACTCTCGTTCTAAACCTATCCCCCACGAAGCGATTTCGCCATCGTCTAAGTTCTTAGCGAATTGAAAGTAGTCTCGCTCTGACTTATTTTGCAATTTGATCGCGGGCAACGCAGCGCCTGTTTCAATCTCATAATTAATCCTCACTTTTTCTCGACCAGAAACATCAAGAAAGCGAATTTGCTTATACAACTTTTGATTGATTGCGACCGAGATCCACATGTCTTCTAAGATGGAACGGTTCACCCGGTTAGGTTGGCGCAGATATTCATACAGACTTTGGCTGTGACCAAGTAGGTCACTGATCGTTTCGATTTGATCCTGAATATTGCTGTATTCACGGCCAGTATAGGCCAATTGATGTAACGCTTCTTGAGCGGTGTTCTCAACATTGTTTTCTAACAACGTCAGATATTTCTGATAGTAGTAAGCGGCAGTGAGTGCACTAAAAAATAGTGCTGTCGCCAATAAGGTGCCGACTCGCTTAGGTACTTTCACACGTCTAATGCCTATCATGCTTACTAAAACGACAATTATATCATTAATTGTTATTTTCTAAACAAAAAAGCCACTTAGATTAAGTGGCTTTTCTATATGCAATCAGAGAGTTAAGGTTTGAGAGCTCGCTCTCCTCGCGCAATGCCAACGACACCACTACGAGCAACTTCGACAACTTCGGTCACTTCGGATATCGCTTGAATGAAGGCATCTAGCTTTTCACTCGTACCCGCAAGTTGTACGGTGTATTGGGAAGCCGTGACATCCACGATCTGGCCACGAAAGATGTCTGCCGTCCGCTTCACTTCTGCTCGCGCAAAACCACTGGCTTTCACTTTCACCATCATCAGTTCACGCTCAATGTGCTCATACTCGGTGACTTCTTGCACTTTCAGCACATCGATCAATTTGTGTAACTGCTTCTGAATTTGTTCCAACTGCATCTCATCAGATGTCGTGGTAATGTTCATTCGCGACAGGGTTTCATCATCAGTCGGTGATACCGTCAAAGATTCAATGTTGTAACCACGTTGAGAGAACAAACCAACAACACGAGACAACGCACCCGGTTGGTTTTCCAATAGCAATGAAATAATGTGTCTCATATTAAGTTCTCTCCGTTTTGCTTAGCCACATTTTATCCATACCCTCACCTTTGATTTGCATCGGGTATACGTGTTCGGTTTCGTCTACGTTGATGTCCACAAACACCAGACGATCTTTCATATCCAACGCTTTTTGTAGCCCTTCTTCGAGCTGATCAGGCGTTTCGATACGAATACCGACGTGACCATAAGCTTCTGCAATCGCTGCAAAGTCAGGAACAGAACTCATGTAAGAATTAGAGTGACGGCCTTGATAAATAATGTCTTGCCACTGTTTTACCATGCCTAAGAATCGGTTGTTCAGGTTGATGATCTTCACTGGAATGTCGTATTGCATGGCTGTCGACAATTCTTGAATATTCATCTGAATACTGCCGTCACCAGTCACAACCACGACCTCTTCTTGTGGCATGGCAAACTTCACGCCCATGCCAGCCGGAAGACCAAATCCCATGGTGCCAAGACCACCAGAGTTTATCCAACGGCGCGGCTTATTGAATGGGTAGTACAGCGCCGCAAACATCTGATGCTGGCCCACATCAGACGCCACATATGCGTCGCCATTAGTTAGCTTGTGCAGCGTTTCAATTACTTGCTGTGGCTTGATTCGTTCTGGAGACGTTTCATAAGACAAGCAGTTGCGGTCACGCCATACTTGAATGTCATCCCACCATGCAGTGATAGCATCTTGATCATTTCCACTACCTTGCTCTGCAAGCAGCCCGAGCATGGTTGTCAGCACTTTTTCCGCAGAACCTACGATCGGCAAATCCACTTTCACGTTTTTCGAGATCGATGACGGATCGATATCAATATGCATCACTTTTGCGTTTGGGCAGTACTTTTCAAGGTTGTTGGTTGTACGGTCATCAAAACGCACACCGATACCAAAAATAAGATCCGCTTCATGCATTGCCATATTAGCTTCGTAAGTGCCGTGCATACCCAACATGCCCAGTGAGTTTTTATGTGTACCCGGGAATGCCCCCAAGCCCATCAAAGTACTCACTACTGGTAGGTTCAGTTTGTCGGAAAGCTCTAAAATATGTTCATGGGCGCCAGAAATCACCGCACCACCACCGATATAAAGCACTGGTTTTTTCGCTTCTAATAGCGATTTAAGCGCTTTTTTAATCTGGCCTTTATGGCCCGAAGTTGTCGGCTTGTAAGAGCGCATAGAAAGCGTTTCTGGATATTGATAAGGCAGTTTGATTTGCGGGTTCATTACATCTTTTGGCAAATCAATCACAACTGGACCAGGTCGACCTGTAGTCGCGATATAAAACGCTTTTTTGATTGTTTCAGGAATATCTTCCGCTTTTTTTACTAAAAAGCTGTGTTTGACCACTGGGCGGGAGACACCGACGATGTCACACTCTTGGAAAGCATCATTACCAATTAGGCTATTTGGTACGTTACCCGAGATAACGATCATTGGGATAGAGTCCATATACGCTGTTGCAATACCCGTAATGGTATTGGTCGCGCCCGGCCCCGAGCACACAAGTACGACACCCGGTTTACCGGTAGCTCGAGCGTAACCATCTGCCATATGAGTGGCGGCTTGCTCATGCCTTACAAGTACGTGTTTGATTTGATCGGTTTTGGCATGCAGTGCATCGTAGATATCCAAAACAGAGCCACCTGGGTAGCCAAAGATCTGCTCTACGTGCTCTTCTATCAGAGATTGAACCACCATCTCTGCGCCTGACAACATTGCTGTCATAATTGCTCTCCTTAGCCAGTTTCCTCACCGTAAGGTCAACGGATTGGTCTGGTTTTACATAGTCTAGGTCTTATTCGTAGCCTAATCGAAATACTTCCACGTTTTCGGCTATGTCTTGCGTTCGTCATAACATCCCGCAAGGTTACCCAACAAATGTAACGTTTTATTATCAAAGGGTCTAATGAGAGATTGGTCTACTTTTTAAACAAGATACTAGTAATTAGAATGTTAGTAGGAATAGCAGCCACACATCTCCTATTTCACAGTACAAACTAAAAAGTCAACGCTCAAAAAAAGAACATTATTTCATAAGCTTTTAGCTATTGGGTGCGAAATAGCGTTATTTGACGAGCAAAGCAGAAAAAATCAATACAAACAAAAATCCCCAGCAATGCGCGATCACATCACTGGGGATTTTTTCATCAATATAAAATCTAAGTCAGCTTAAGTTACTTTTTATCCGACTTTTCCTTATACATTTCTTCAATTTCATCTTGGTATTTGTCATTGATGACTTTACGACGAAGTTTTTGAGTTGGCGTTAACTCACCATCATCCATAGAGAAAGCTCTTGGTAACAGTTTAAACTTCTTCACTTGTTCAAACTTTGCCAACTCTTTTTGAAGATCGTTCACACGCTTCTCAAGCATTTCGACCACCTGGTGGTGCTTAATCAACTCAACGCGATCGTGATATTTGATATTCAGCTCTTTCGCGTACTCTTCTAGCGAATCATAACAAGGCACGATAAGCGCAGAAACAAACTTACGAGTATCCGCAATGACTGCGATTTGCTCGATAAAGTGGTCTTTACCAATCGCACCTTCAATCATTTGTGGAGCGATGTATTTACCACCTGAAGTTTTCATCAACTCTTTGATACGGTCGGTGATGAACAAGTTGCCATTTTCATCAATGTAACCAGCGTCGCCCGTTTTTAGGAAACCGTGCTCATCAAAGGTCTTTTCCGTCTCTTCTGGCATTTTGTAATAGCCACGCATCACCATTGGACCACGAACCAGAATCTCGTTGTTTTCGCCGATCTTAACCTGTGCGCCAGGCATCGACATACCAATAGAGTCGGGGTTAAAACATTTATCATCCCAACACGATACTGTCGCCGTGGTTTCAGTCATGCCGTAGCCCAACTTAACGTTGATACCAATCGCATGGAAGAATCGACCGATGGTTTCATCCAGCTTTGCACCGCCACAAGGCATAAAGTTGATTTGCCCGCCAAGTAGCGCACGCAGTTTGCTCAGAACCAACTTATCCGCCAAAGCGTATGACTTACGCAGCAAGAGCGATGGCTGACGTTTTTCTTGATGACAAGCGGCCATTTTTGCGCCCATGTTGACTGCCCAAGTAAACATGATCTTACGGTGAATCGGCGCGCGAGACACTTTCTCGTGAATCGCAGAGAAGATCTTCTCATAGAAACGCGGTACGGCACACATCACGGTAGGTCGCACCTGGCTCAGTGCATCACGTACTTGCATGGTGTCTTGCAAATAGCAGTTGGTCGCCCCTTTGTACAATACATAAAAGGTCCAAGCGCGCTCAAATACGTGTGACAACGGAAGGAAACATAATGACACGTCACTTTGAGAAAGGCTCAAGCGCTGATCGTGCCCTTCCAATTGCGCCGCAATGTTTGCGTAGTCCAACATAACGCCTTTTGGCTGGCCTGTTGTACCCGAGGTGTAGATCAGCGTGAGTAGATCATCTTCTTTTGCCTGATCTAAACGCGCGTCCAATTCAACTTGATATGTAGCGTCGCCTTTGGCAACAAATGCTTGCCAAGAGATAACGAAATCATGATCGCCAAGTTCTATATCATCAGACATCGCAACAATGAGCTCTAACTGTTCGCACTGGTCGAAAATGCTCACTGCTGCATCAAATTGAGGCTGTTCACCAACAAACAGAACTTTGACGTCTGCATTGTTAATGATGTACGCCGACTGGGCGGCAGTATTGGTTGGGTAAATAGGTACTGTCACGCTGCGTAATTGCAGTGCTGCGATATCAGCGATCGTCCATTGCGGCATGTTGTTCGAGAAAATGCCGATCTTATCTTGGACTCCTAATCCCTGAGCCAAAAGTGCAAGTGATAAAGCATCAACTTGCTGACCAAATTGCGTCCACGTAATACCTTGCCACTCCTCACCCACTTTATGCTTGAGTGCAACGCGTGTACCACCGTTCGCAATTTGTTCACGAATACGTTTAACGATATGAAAATCTAACTTGGCCATTCTTTTACTTACCTTTTGGCTTACAGGCGTAAGCTAATTGAGCGAACAAGTGTACTCACGGCTTGCTAAAACGCAACTGACCAGTATCAAACTTATCACTAATAAGAGACAACTATCACTTATACGTCGCGAACGTACCTCAAATTGCTGAATGATTACTCTATTTAACTTACTGTTTCGATTGTTGATTACGAAAACAAAAAGCCCCGAGAGACAAAAATCGCTCGGGGACCAATGAATTGTAAAAATTGATGATTACCAATATGGTCTAATCGAGAAAACCAAACGTCATCTTATTTTGCGGCAACGACTTCACCACAAGTGATCATCAGTTGATCGCGTAGCCAAATGTGGCCTTTATCTTTTTCACTTGATTCATGCCAGCTTAAGAATCCGCTGATTTCTTTGTTCGCAAATGGGAAATCAAGAATTTGCAGTTGATCGCTGTTTACCGCATTTTCCGCCATCCAACGTGGTGCAATAGTCACAAGCTCAGATTGACCCACCACGTATAGTAGGTTGCTTAAACTAGAACCTTCATACGCCGCTTGGCAATCCAGTTCACGGTACGCTTGCTCTGAGAAACTACGTTGGCCATGCACTTTCGATAACTTCGCATGCTTTTCGTTAAGCAGTTGCTCAGCCGTCACACCACCTTGAATGCGTGGGTGGGTTTTTGATGCGATAACCACTAATTCATCTTTGAAGATTTCAGTACTTGAGAAACCTTGCTCATCAAAACGAGCGTAGTCGATCACGAAATCAATTTCTTGGTAGCGCATACGCTCAGACAACAAACGGTCAAATTCTGCATCTAGATGAAGCTGAACGTTTGGTGCTTGTTGATTCACTTTTGCCATGATCTTCGGAGCAAAACGCATGTCACAAGGGCTGCAAATCGCAAGCTTGAATAAGCGAGTCGAAGATTCTGGTTGGAATACAGAGCTAGGAAGTTCATTGCGAATCAGCTGTAGTGCTTGGCGAATAGGGCCAAACAGTTGACGAGCTCGTTGCGTAGGCTGAATACCACGGCCTTGGCGCATGAATAGCTCGTCGTTAAACATCACTTTTAAGCGTGCCACGGCGTTACTTACCGCCGGTTGAGACATGCCTAGGTTATGTGCTGCACGAGTAATATTTTGCTCTTGCATTACAGCATCAAATACAGTCAGTAGGTTTAAATCTACACCACGCAAAGTGCTTTCCATACGGTAGCTAGCAATTGCGCTCATCGCGTCTTTCTTCTCTAACATTGAGTGCGCCTCTTTTGTAATCGTCAACTTTGTTCATTAAATTCATAACGAATAGAATCCCATCTCGCACAAAAGACGGCGGCTGGATTCGAATCATTTTACGAATAGATAACCTAACTTTTTATTATATTTATCGTCCGGATACTTCCGGCTCGAACTGTACTATCAACTAATCGATTGCGGTTTCGCAACTAGATTGATATTTAATCAGTAAATTTTAGCCAATTAGGTATTTATTTGTTAAATAACAAAAGCTTGATAAAAACATAAAAAACTATAAAACACGTAAAAATGCATTCTTTGAGGACGTATTTAGCAAATTGATAGGACAGGCGTTCAACACAAGCATACATTTAGCTCAGTTATTAGTTGAAATAAGAACAACAGATGACAGCTATATCTCTGATTGAATTTTGCACTTATCAGTCAAATTATCAGCAAATACACACTGAATAGAAATGAGAGAGGAAGAATAAAAATGCAGCCTTCCAAACAGAAAGGCTGCAACAAAATCGTGTCAAAAATGGAAGGAACAACGTACTTAAATGTTCGACACGTAACTTGGAAAATCAACCTGCTCCCACAGTTGTCTGGATAACTCTGCTTTTGAATCCCATGCACCTTGCAGTACCCAATGAACAATAGCCTGAGCAACATCTGGGTATTTCACACTTTCGGCTTGTTGCTCCTTTAGCCACTGGCGTACTACGGAAATGTCTAAGCTCTCCATCGACATCGCAAGCCCTAAGTCTTCTAAGGTCGCAACATTGCTCTGCTGCTCGAATTGACCCGCGAGTGGCTTTAGTAACAATTTTTTCCCCAAAGACAAGGCTTCTGAAGGAAGCTCAAACCCACCATTAGCAATGACACCACTACAGCGATGCAAATGATGTTGGAAGTTGCTGTGGCATAAAGGGCGCAGTTCTATGTTTTCTACCTGCTCACATTCGATCACATCCGGGTGATAACAGATAAACGCTTGTTGATTAAAGTGGAACAATAAGTCCGAGATATCTTCAATCGATTCGAACGGTAGATACACCAACACGAAGTCGTCGTTTTCTGCTTGGCTATCGACGGTATGCACTATCGGCGGTAACAAAGGTTGATCAAAATGATGCCAATGCAAACCAAGGTGGTGTTGAGAAGGCGCAAAGTATTCAATGACGGATTTATCTAACCAACTTGCTCCCTTTAGTGGCACCGGATAACGAAAAGCATTTTGGTGGCTGATACCAATAGAAGGTTTATTTTGTTGTCTCGCTGCCCACGCTGTCACAGGTTCGAAATCATTAATGATAAGATCGTAGGACGACAGATCGAGTTGCTTAACTTCTTTGAAAAACTGCACCAAATTGTTATTCAATGCTGTTTTCGCGTAGTTTACAGAGCCTTTTTCGGTAATAAAGGTGAAGCCTCGGCGAGTCTGGTAATCGCCAAATGCTTCCATTGAAAAATATTTTTCCGGCGCTCGCCCAGAAAACAAAAAGTCGACCTCAACATCGTGCTCTTTAAACGCATGACTCATCGCCCTTGCGCGTGCAATATGTCCGTTTCCTGTCCCTTGAACACCGTACAAGATTTTCATCAATTAGCCTCCCAACATCGCAATCGCTAATCCACCACAAAGACTGCCAAGCAGTGCACCAATGATGACATCGGTAAAAAAGTGCACACCCAATAAGATTCGCGCGGTTCCGATTAAACTTGCCCAAAAGAATGCAGCAACGCCTAGGCTCGGATAGAAATGGTCAATCAGCGTCGCCATGACAAACGCAGCGGCAGTGTGTCCTGAAGGAAGACTATAGCGATCAGAGGGGGTAATAAAAGCAGGAAGGAGTGCACTAAGCTCTTCAGGACGACGACGCTTAAAACTATTTTTCAGCGTCCAATAAATTGGTAGCTCGATAGCAAAAGCAAGTAAACCCGCCAGTAAAAACCAGACTCCTTGCTCCTTATCTAAATACCAAGCTAATAAACCCAACACCAAGTAAAGGTGCCCGTCACCACTGTGGGAGACTCCTTTGCTGATATTGGCGACTTGTTGATTAAAACGGTGCTTAAGACAAACACTAGAGAGCGCTAAATCAAACTTAGCAATGGTTGCAATTGGCTGTGTAATTGTCTCTATGGTTCGCATGTGACCTTTCCTTACTTTGACAACGCCTTTGTGTGAAAAGTAGGAGGTTTAGGTGACAACAGCATGACGGGAGTTTGGACAATTAATGACAAAGGCCAAATTAAGGTGTGCCCAACAATTTATCTATTGGGCATAACCATAAAAATAGAACATTAAGAAGGGTTTGATGGTTGCGGTTGAGGGGTGTCTATATACCAGACTTTTCTCTTCTTGCGGCAGGCGCGCAAAGAGCCCGTCGTCATGTCGCCATCTTTTGTAAGCTCATAGCTCAGTGAGCGGCAAGTATAGTTTCCCGACAGTTCATGCTCTATACTCGTTTGCTCCGTTTTACTCGAGTTAGGCTCTAGTAGAGGGTTAGGCTGAGTAGATAAAATGTCACGATTTATCACATTGCTGCGCGCATAATCCTTATGGACATAACCTTTTATCACTCCTTTCTGTTCAACGAGAAACCAAGGTTGATCAACCACTTTTGCTAGCACATTAAAGACTTCCCCTTTCGATAATACGCCAAGCTTTGCCCCTTCAAGACTCGGTTTGGAGCGTAGGTTTAATGTGGTCTTAGAGCGGTAAGAAACATCCATAAACTCTACTGGGTTTGAAGTATCGACACCTTCAGTGGTTGGTCGGAAAACTTCCGCTTGCTGTTTCTCACTAGGTTGAACGCGGATCTTCCACCAAGAATACGTTTCCGGATCTTTACCTTTGAACTTATTTCGGCTGTCAGACTCAAGGGCAACAAGCATCTGATTCAAGAACGATTCGCGTCCCTCATAACTCAAAAATCGATCCATTTGATCATTGATAACCATGACGCTCTGCGAGTGATCATTCATAACAACGGGGGAAGCCACTTCCACATAGGTCTGCGATTGAAACAGCTGACAACCCGACAAGCTGACCAGAGTAAATACTATGGCTGAACGTCCAAATTGTTTTGTTAACCTCATTCTTTCCCTAACCCTTATTTCTTTTACCTAGTGCAACTGCACTACTATAAATGGTCATTCAAAACTTTTGCCAAACAATTCGGACCTTTGTGTGACAAGTCGCAATCCCGATGCTTGTTTTGGTAATGAAACGTCGCAAACTTGATGAGAACTTACTTCTTCTAGCACGTTTCTATCGCATCATGTCGTTTCACTTAGTGCATCATTTTTTTCAAGCAAACGAAAAGACTCATCCGATATGAATAAAAAATCGACTTTAGGGTTGACGCGCTTCATGGAGTGCGGTACTAATTTGTTAACTTAATTATGTGGAAAGCTTAACAACTATGTCAGCGCATTTTTCTATCCTGCTTAGCCTCCTCCTGATCGTGACCAGTTCGCGCGGGTAGGCTGTGGAAGAAAAATAACCACACCAATTTCTAAGAACCCGCATGAGAATGCGGGTTTTTTTATATCTAAATACTGGAAGTAAACGATTCACTTGCGCAAAAGTGCAGAAATCAGGAAGGAAGCAAACATGAACGATCAGGTCATTATATTCGACACCACATTGCGTGATGGCGAGCAAGCGTTGTCAGCAAGCTTGACGGTTAAAGAAAAACTGCAGATTGCCTATGCGCTGGAAAGACTCGGCGTTGATGTTATCGAAGCTGGCTTCCCAATCTCTTCACCAGGTGATTTCGAGTCTGTACAAACCATCGCAAAAAACATAAAAAACAGTCGAGTTTGTGCCCTTTCGCGTGCCGTTGCGAAAGACATTGATGCTGCCGCTGAAGCATTAAAAGTGGCTGACCAATTCCGTATTCACACGTTTTTAGCCACTTCCACCATTCACGTAGAAGACAAACTACGCCGCAGCTACGACGATGTACTAGAAATGGCAGTCAACGCCGTTAAACATGCACGTAACTACACTGATGATGTCGAGTTTTCTTGTGAAGATGCTGGTCGTACTCCAATCGACAACCTATGTCGCATGGTAGAAGCCGCCATCAATGCAGGTGCGAGTACAATCAACATTCCAGATACCGTTGGCTACACCGTACCAAGTGAGTTTGGTGGGATTATTGAAACCCTATTTAACCGCGTTCCGAACATTGATAAAGCGATCATCTCCGTTCACTGTCACGACGATTTGGGGATGTCAGTTGCCAACTCTATTGCCGCCGTTCAAGCTGGCGCACGTCAGATAGAAGGCACGATCAATGGCATTGGAGAGCGAGCGGGTAACTGTTCACTTGAAGAGATCGCAATGATCATCAAGACTCGTCAAGAGTTTTTGGGCGTTCACACTGGCATTAAGCATGATGAAATTCACCGCACCAGTAAGTTGGTTAGCCAGCTATGCAATATGCCTATTCAAAGCAACAAAGCAATTGTGGGTGCAAATGCGTTTAGCCACTCTTCAGGCATCCACCAAGATGGCATGTTGAAGAATAAGAATACCTACGAAATCATGACCCCTGAGTCTATTGGCCTAAAAAACCAAGCTCTGAACCTAACCAGCCGCAGCGGTCGCGCTGCCGTGAAGAGCCATATGGATACCATGGGTTACAACGAAGACGAGTACAACCTAGACGCGCTGTATGCGGATTTCTTGAAACTTGCTGATCGCAAAGGCCAAGTGTTCGATTACGACCTAGAAGCCCTAATGCACTTCTCGAACTTGCGTGAAGAAGATGACTTCTACAAATTGAGCTACCTAAGCGTGCAGTCTGGCAGCGTAATGGCTACCACCAGCATCAAAATGCAATGCGGTGATGAAGAAATGTGTGAAGCAGCGGTCGGTAATGGCCCAGTTGATGCGCTATACCAATGTATCTACCGCGTGACAGGCTACGACATCGTTCTGGATAAATTCGACCTAACCGCGAAAGGTGAAGGTGAAGATGGTTTGGGTCAAGCAGACATCATTGCCAACTACAAAGGTCGCAAATACCACGGTACGGGTGTTTCCACCGACATCGTTGAGGCTTCCGGCCAAGCATTATTGCACGTTATTAACAGCATTCATCGTGCAGATAAAATCGAAGAAATGAAGCAGAAAAAGATTGCGACTGTGTAATAACAACCGGGCTACACGGCTCAGGAAAGAACACGCTCGTTGAATTAATTAAGCTCAAAATTAGAAAACTTAAAGGATTAACATGACAGACAAATCGTACAAAATTGCCGTCCTACCCGGTGACGGCATTGGCCCGGAAGTAATGGCGCAGGCACATAAAGTATTGGATGCAATCGAAAAGAAACATGGTATTGCGTTTGAGCGTGACGAGCATGATGTCGGTGGTATCGCGATCGACAACCACGGTTGCCCACTTCCAGAGAGCACAATAAAAGCATGTGAAGAGTCTGATGCAGTCCTATTCGGCTCGGTTGGCGGCCCTAAGTGGGAGCACTTACCACCAAACGACCAACCTGAACGTGGTGCCCTACTTCCACTACGCAAACACTTCCAACTGTTCTGTAACTTACGTCCAGCGCAAATTCACTCAGGTCTTGAAGCTTTCTCACCGCTACGTGCAGACATCTCGGGTCGCGGCTTTGACATCGTGGTAGTCCGTGAACTGACGGGTGGTATCTACTTCGGCCAACCGAAAGGTCGTGAAGGTGAAGGCGCAACAGAAAAAGCATTTGATACTGAGGTGTACCACCGCTTTGAGATCGAACGTATTGCAAAAATCGCTTTTGACTCTGCTCGTCTACGTCGCAAGAAAGTGTGCTCTATCGACAAAGCGAACGTTCTACAAAGCTCTATCTTATGGCGTGAAGTAGTCGAAGAAATCGCAAAAGACTACCCAGATGTCGAGTTGTCACACATGTACATTGATAACGCGACTATGCAGCTTATCAAAGACCCTGCTCAGTTCGACGTAATGCTGTGTTCAAACATCTTCGGCGACATCATTTCTGATGAATGTGCGATGATCACAGGCTCTATGGGTATGTTGCCATCAGCAAGTCTAAACGAAAGCAAATTCGGTCTGTACGAGCCAGCAGGTGGCAGTGCACCAGATATCGCAGGTAAGAACATCGCTAACCCTGTGGCACAAATCCTGTCTGCGGCACTGATGCTACGTTATAGCCTAGGTGAGGAAACGGCGGCACAAGACATCGAAACGGCAGTTTCAAAAGCGCTATCAGCGGGGGAACTAACGGGTGACCTTGCTGGTGACAACCCAGCACTTTCGACGTCTGAGATGGGCGATAAGATCGCTGAGTACGTCTTAAACTCTTAATACAAAACAGATTCATAATAAATACTAAATCCTCGGTCAACCAATGGCTTTCCTCTAAGTCATTGGTGCAATAGCAAGGCAGCAAGCCCATTTATATTAAGGCGTTTAGTTCGCTAAATAAGCTAAATAACTGGATAAACGGGTGTCGCTAACGCAGTTATTGCGGCAACGGCGATGAGGAAAGGAAGCAAACAATGGGCAAAACATTATACGAAAAAGTCTACGACGCACACGTTGCCGTCGCAGCAGAAGGGGAAAACCCAATCTTGTACATCGACCGTCACTTGGTACACGAAGTGACGTCTCCGCAAGCATTTGACGGCTTGCGTGAAAAAGGTCGTAAAGTGCGTCAGGTCAGCAAAACTTTTGCCACCATGGACCACAACGTTTCGACAACCACCAAAGACATCAACGCATCGGGTGAGATGGCTCGTATCCAGATGGAAACGCTATCGAAAAACTGTGAAGAGTTTGGCGTTACGCTTTACGACATCAACCATAAATACCAAGGTATTGTGCATGTTATGGGCCCAGAGCTTGGTATTACCCTACCGGGCATGACCATTGTTTGTGGTGACTCGCACACGGCTACACACGGTGCATTCGGCTCTCTCGCTTTTGGTATTGGTACATCAGAAGTTGAGCACGTATTAGCAACTCAAACGCTAAAACAAGCGCGCGCCAAAACGATGAAGATCGAAGTAAAAGGCAAAGTGGCTCCGGGCATTACTGCGAAAGACATTGTGCTAGCCATCATCGGTGAAACGACAGCAGCAGGCGGTACAGGCTACGTAGTTGAATTCTGTGGTGAAGCGATCACTGACCTTTCAATGGAAGGCCGCATGACCGTATGTAACATGGCGATAGAGCTAGGTGCGAAAGCCGGTTTGATTGCGCCAGATGAAACCACGTTCGAATACATCAAAGGCCGTAAATTCTCACCTCAAGGTGCCGACTTTGATGCAGCAGTAGAATACTGGAAGACATTAAAAACTGACGATGATGCTCAGTTTGATGCAGTCGTGACACTAAACGCAGCGGATATCAGACCACAAGTCACTTGGGGTACTAACCCAGGCCAAGTGATCGCAGTAGATCAACCTATCCCAGCACCAGAAAGCTTTGCCGACCCAGTAGAAAAAGCATCGGCAGAAAAAGCTTTGGCTTACATGGGCCTAGAGGCAGGCAAGTCATTGTCTGATTACAACGTTGATAAAGTCTTCGTTGGTTCTTGTACTAACTCACGTATCGAAGACATGCGCGCAGCCGCTGAAGTAGCGAAAGGTCGCAAAGTCGCGCCTCACGTTCAAGCGCTAATCGTTCCTGGCTCTGAGCAAGTAAAAGCGCAAGCAGAAGCGGAAGGCTTGGACGTTATCTTTAAAGAAGCGGGCTTTGAGTGGCGCCTACCAGGTTGCTCGATGTGTCTAGCAATGAACAATGACCGTTTGGGCCCACATGAACGTTGTGCGTCTACTTCAAACCGTAACTTTGAAGGCCGCCAAGGTCGTGATGGCCGTACCCACCTAGTGAGCCCTGCGATGGCAGCGGCAGCAGCAATTGCTGGTCACTTTGTAGATATTCGTGAACTAGACTAAGGAGCAAACCAATGTCAGGCTTTAAACAACACACAGGCTTAGTTGTTCCTCTAGATGCAGCGAACGTTGATACTGATGCCATCATTCCAAAGCAGTTCCTACAAAAGGTCTCCCGCCTAGGGTTTGGTAAGCACCTATTCCATGACTGGCGCTTCCTAGACGATGCTGGCGAACAGCCAAATCCAGAGTTCGTGATGAACGCACCTCGCTACCAAGGCGCGTCTATCTTGCTGGCTCGTGAAAACTTCGGCTGTGGCTCATCTCGTGAGCACGCACCGTGGGCACTAGCGGATTACGGCATCAAAGCGATGATCGCACCAAGCTTTGCCGATATTTTTTACGGCAACTCGATCAACAACCAAATGGTGCCAGTTCGTTTGACTGAACAAGAAGTGGATGAAATCTTCCAGTTTGTTGAGGCAAATGAAGGTGCAGAAGTCGAGGTCGACCTAGAAGCGAATGTCGTTCGTGCCAACGGCAAAGAATATGGTTTTGAAATCGATTCGTTCCGTCGTCATTGCTTGCTAAACGGTTTGGACAACATTGGCCTAACCCTTCAACACGAAGATAAGATTGCTGAGTACGAAGCGAATATTCCAAGCTTCTTGCGTTAAGACGCGTTAGTAAATACACAAATCAAGGGCTGGCAATTGTCGGCCCTTGATTTGTTTTGGGTGACTGATCTCATATCGCTTTGCTTACAGAATACCGAACGCCTCTGTTGAAATTCGTCATCCTGAACAGCGACGAAGGAGCGTGATTCAGGATCGACTACCAGAGCGCACTGTACAGATTCATACTGTCTTTACTCAAGAGTTTGTGGGTATTAGATTCCTGATATCGCTTATGCTCCTCGGAATGACAGCGAATAAAGGCCACTGATTACTGAAAGAAAACAAGCACTAAACTGGTCTACACTATCAACAATATCTCATTCAAAGGTATCTCTATGAAGCGTCTGTTATTGCTGTTGTGTGCTCTGGTTTCTTTCTCGACATTGTCCGCGCCTAAATCCGACTTATGGCCATATTGGAAACAATCGAATCAAGCCAACCAAACCCAAATTTCTCATCAAGAATGGCAACAACTGCTCGATACTTATTTAGTTGAACAAGGCGAGAATACCTTGTTTCGTTATAGCCAAGTCTCCTCTGTCGATAAAACTAAGCTGAAACAATACATCCAGCGTTTGGCAAAACTAGACCCTCTACAATACAACCAAGCAGAGCAATATGCCTATTGGGTAAACCTTTACAACGCCATCACGGTAGATCTTATTTTGGATAACTATCCAGTCGAATCAATCACCAAGCTAGGTGGTTTATTTAGCTTTGGTCCTTGGGGAGACGATGTGGTCGTGGTCAATGGGAAGGATCTAACTTTAAACGATATTGAACATCGAATTTTGCGTCCAATTTGGAATGACCCAAGAACGCATTACGCGGTTAACTGTGCCAGCCTAGGATGCCCTAATCTGCAATCTCAAGCATTCACTGCTGACAACACGCAAGCTCTACTGGATAGTGCCGCCAAAACATTTATCAACAGCAGCAAAGGCGTATCTATCCAAGGTAACACGGCACAGCTGTCTTCTATTTATGATTGGTTTGCAACGGACTTTGGTGGAGAAAAACAAATCTTCAAACACATCGCAAAGTATGCTCCGCAATACAAAAACTTCTCTGGCAAAGTGAAATACGAATACGATTGGGACTTGAATCAAGCCAACTAAACTGGGGGGATGTGAGGTCAATTAGCATTAGGGACATGATAGGCCAAAAGCTAAAGACACAGGCAACTCAAAGACTAAGACATGAAAAAGGGCACTGAGTGCCCTTTTTTACATCCAAATGTTTGATAGAAAACGTCCGACTACTTAAAGCCTTTAACCTTCTTAATAAGATCGTAAGCGTTTTGAATCTCTTGAGATTTCTCTTTCGCGACGTTCATCATCTCTGGTGGTAAACCTTTAGCCATCAATTTGTCCGGGTGATGCTCGTTCATCAATTTACGATAAGCACGCTTGACGGTTTTACTGTCTGCATCTGAAGACACATCCAGAATTTTGTACGCGTCGGCCAACTGATCCGCTTGTGAAGCTTGTTGCCAGCTACCACCTGAAGATTGGCCTTGGTGCTGACCATGAAAACCGCCCTGGCTTTGGAAACGAAATGCGGCTTCTTGCATTTGCAAACGACGCTCTAATTGCTCAGAAGAGAAATCCAAACCACGTGCAATCTTGTGTAGTACATTTCGTTCACTCGGGTGGATCGATCCATCGGCAAAGGCCGCCGAGATTTGCAGCTCTAAGAAAAATTGCAACAAGTCAAAGCGACCAGCTGTCGAAATTTTCACACGAACAAGAACATCTTCTAACGGAAAGTCGCTGTCTTTACCTTCACGAAACGCGTCTTGCGCTGCGCGACGCTGTTCGCCATGCAAATTCATGCGGTCCATCATGGCTGAAGCCAGTTGGATTTCCTCTTTGGTGACTTGGCCTTTCGCTTTTGCCACATGTCCCATTACCGCAAACGCCGCTTTAAAAAACTCTTCTTGGCGCTGAGCTTGACTTGGCCCTTTTCCAAAGCCGCCAGTAGAGAACCCGGCTTGACTCAAGCGACGTGCTTTATCGAATTGATGGCCAATAAATAAGCCAAAGAGTAAACCTAGTGGCCCGCCAAGTAACAAGCCAAAAAAGGCACCCAGAATTTTGCCAAAAATATGCATTATGTGTTCTCTATCAATGAATTTTTATCGACGACGGCGGTCTTATAGTGCCGGATGCAACGATTTCCTTTATGATAATGGAATTAGTTTTATTTCGGCTAGGCCATTTCGCCTGCTTATCTTTGCAGCTATTTTGTCGTCATTATGCCACAGTGAATCAATACGCTGGGATAAATGCGACTATAGTTGATTCATTTGGCTATTACGCTAGGGTACAACAAGCCCTATAGCCATCGAGTAGTAGTGACACAGGAAAGTTCAATTCAATGCAACATTTCTCCCGCACATTTTTAGCGGCCTCTATCAGCACCGCCTTGTTTGTACCCACCACTCAAGCTGAAGCGAATATCCATGATAGTGTGCAGGAAATGCCCGCCACAGATCAATGTTTGGTCGATACAAGTGGCGAGGAGGACGCTCTTAATACCCCAGTAGTGGTAGAAGCTGACACCCTGCAAGCCATCAATGGTGACAAAGCTCAGTACTCAGGTAATGTACAAGTCACCCAAGGCCAGAAGAAAATTACCGCAGATAGCGTAACGCTGCACCAACAAGACAACGTCGTGGTTGCCGAAGGCAACGTGACTTTCAATGACGGCCAAGTCAAAGCTCGATCTGATCGTGTTACTAACGACATTAATCAAGATACGTTTTCACTTGAGAACACCGATTATCAGTTCCTTTGCCAACAAGGCCGAGGCACTGCAGCCTATATCGCTCGCACAGGTCAGTCGGTTTATGAACTCGAAGATGGCTCTATCACATCGTGCCCTCAAGGCGATAATTCATGGCGATTGGTTGCGTCAGGCATCGATGTTGACCAAGATGAAGAGACAGCGACGCTGCACCATCCTCGATTTGAAGTGTTAAATGTGCCTGTTTTCTATGTGCCGTATCTAACCATGCCAATTGGAGATACGCGTAAAACGGGTTTCCTCTTCCCTTCTTTATCGTACGGTTCTAGTGATGGTATGGAAGTCGAGGTGCCATTCTATTGGAACATCGCGCCTCAATATGACATGACACTCACCACGCTCTATATGCAGCAACGTGGTACAAAACTCGATACTGACTTCCGCTACCTAACAGATGGTTGGGGAAATGGAGAAATCAAAGGCGAATACCTCAATAGTGATCGCAAATATCAGGACGAGTCTCGTTGGGGCTACCAAGTTAAACACGACGGTATCATCAATAAACAGTGGATAGTCAAAGTCGATTACTCAAAAGTGAGTGATATTGATTACTTCCTCGATCTCGACTCCGACATTGGTAACCGTGAAGATGGTCAACTGGTTCAAGAAGGACAAGTACAATATCGTTCTGACTTCTGGGATGCCTCGTTAACCGTTCGTGACTTCCAAATCTTATTGAAAGAAGAGAACCGCCCTTATCGCCTGCTTCCTCAGTTAGACTTGAACTACTACACGCCATTGTGGGGAGACTACCTTAACTTTGACGTGAAGAGCCAAATCAGCCGCTTCGATACCAGCGATGCTGCGCGACCAAATGCGACCCGTGTTCACATTGAACCAGGGCTTACATTGCCACTCTCAAACTCATGGGCAACGTGGACAACAGAAGCGCGTGTGCTCTCTACGTATTACTCTCAAGACTTAACGGGTTTGACTGATGTAAACTTGCAAAACCAGTTGGATGATGAAGTTTCTCGTGTTATTCCTGAGTTCCGTACGCATGCGCAACTTTACTTAGAGCGAGATACAAGCTGGATCAAGGGCTACACACAAACACTGGAGCCTCAGCTGCAGTACTTGTACGTACCTGAAGAAGATCAAACCAACATCTACAACTACGATACCACCTTGCTACAAACCGACTACTACGGGCTATTCCGCAGTCGTAAGTACAGTGGCATTGATAAAATCGCCTCGGCGAACCAGTTAAGCTACGGTGCGAGTACTCGCTTCTTTGATGATGACTATAAAGAGCGTCTTAACGTTTCATTTGGTCAGATTTACTACTTCGATAAAAAGACCAAACTGAGCAACAGCCCAAATCTTCCGGATGAGACAACCAATTACTCATCATGGGCGATTGAAGCTGATTTCAACTACAACGATTACTTGTTCTATCACGGTGGAATTCAATACGATATTGATTTGAGCTCCATGCAGTTGGCAAACAGTACCTTGGAATACCAATTCAACGGCGGCTTTATTCAGGGTAACTATCGCTACGTTACGCGTGAATACATCGAAGATACGATCATTCTCGAAAACCTAGACACAATTACTCGTAAAGGTATTTCTCAAGCAGGTATTGTAGCGGCCTACGAGTTCAACCCGAACTGGTCTGCGAGTGGTCAATACTACTACGACCTCAATGAAAATGCGGACCTAGAATGGTTAGCGAGCCTACGTTACCAATCTGACTGTTGGTACATTGGCGTCACTTACTCAAACCAATTGCTTGGTTGGGAAGACCAAGCTATCGGCAGCACCGGGGCATCACCTGAATACGAAAATAACTTCAGCGTTAACTTCGGTATTCAAGGCTTTGCGACTAACCAGCGTGAAGACACTGCTGTCAAAGAACTGGATGGTTCTGACAACGCGATTAAGTACGGCCGCCCATTCTATCTGAACAATTAATCAAAATAGGCGTCTTAAATGAATAAGACGCCTATTCAAAAATACTGACGGAATTTTAAATGAAAATTTGGAAATCAATCTTATTCACGACCCTACTCTCTTGCGGAGCGGTTGCAGCACCAGTAGAGATCGATAAGGTTGCGGTCATCGTGAATGACGGTGTAGTTCTACAAAGCGACATCGAAACAGCGATGAAAACGCTGCAAGCCAACGCTCGTCAAAGTGGAAAGAGCTTACCTTCTACCAGCGTGTTAAAAGAACAAGTCGTTGAAAAACTTATCATTGATACGTTGCAAGGCCAAGAAGCAGACCGTATTGGTGTGCGTATTGACGACAACCGTTTAAACCAAGCGATTGCAGAGATCGCACGTAATAATGAGCAATCGGTAGAACAACTCGCTGCTTCTGTAGAAAGTGAAGGTTTAAGTTACCCAGAATTCCGCGAACAAATTCGTAAGGAAATCGCCGCATCAGAAGCTCGCAATGCACTGGTTCGTCGCCGTATTAATATCCTTCCAGCAGAGGTCGATAGCCTTGCTGAGCAACTATCACAAGAAACCAATGCGACTGTTCAATACAAAATTGGACACATTCAACTGCGCTTCTCTGACGATAAAGAAAAGTCAGCTGTAGAAGCAGAAGCTAAAGCGCTCGCGAAAAAGCTAAACGAAGGTGCAGACTTTACGGAGATGGCCTACACCTACTCAAAAGGTCCTAAAGCTTTACAGGGTGGTGATTGGGGATGGATGCGTAAAGAAGAGATGCCAACCATCTTTGCTGATCAGATCAAGATGCAAAACAAAGGCAGCATTATTGGTCCATTCCGTAGTGGCGTTGGTTTCCACATCCTAAAAATAGAGGATGTAAAAGGCCTAGAAACGGTTGCGGTAACGGAAGTAAATGCGCGTCATATTTTGATTAAACCAACAGTGATTCTGAGCGACGAAGGGGCGAAGAAGCAACTGAATGAATTTGTACGCCGCATCAAAGCCGGTGAAGCAACGTTCGCTCAATTGGCAACACAATACAGTCAAGATCCTGGCTCGGCAGCACAAGACGGTGAACTAGGTTATCAAACACCAGATCTTTACGTGCCAGAATTCAAGCACCAAGTAGAAACTCTGCCAGTTGGCTCAATCAGCGAACCGTTCAAAACCGTTCACGGCTGGCATATCGTTGAAGTGTTGGATCGTCGCCAAGTGGACCGTACTGACTCAGCGATGAAGAACAAAGCTTACCGTATTCTATTTAACCGTAAATTTAATGAAGAAGCGGGCGCATGGATGCAAGAGCTACGCGCAAGTGCGTTTGTTGAAATCGTGGATGACAACAATGACAACTAATACAATTCGTAGAATTGTCGTAACCGCAGGGGAACCTGCGGGTATCGGCCCAGACTTAGTGCTTGCCCTATCGAAAGAAGATTGGGCGCACCAAATTGTCGTCTGTGCCGATAAGAATATGCTGACGGAGCGAGCCAAGCAGCTTGGCATCGAAGTCCAACTGTCTGATTACAATCCAGAAGAAGCACCTAAAGCACAAAAAGCGGGCACGCTTATCGTTGACCATATCCAAATATCGGAACCTGCGGTCGCAGGCGAGCTCAATGAAGCGAATGGCCACTATGTACTAAAAACGCTAGAAAGAGCAGCTTTAGGCTGTATGAATGATGAATTTGATGCTATTGTCACCGGCCCTGTTCATAAGGGGGTGATTAATCGCGCAGGTGTTGCATTCAGTGGTCATACTGAATTTTTCGCCGAGAAGTCACAAACGCCGCTAGTCGTAATGATGCTAGCAACGGAAGGACTACGCGTGGCGCTGGTTACAACACATATTCCTTTAGCTTATGTGTCCAAAGCTGTCACCGAAGAGCGATTAGAAAAAATCATCGATATTCTTCATAAAGACCTTGTAGAAAAGTTTGCTATCGCACAACCAAACATCTACGTTTGCGGGCTTAACCCTCATGCTGGCGAAGATGGCTGCTTAGGTCGTGAAGAGATCGAGACCATCACTCCGACACTGGAAAAAATTCGACAAGAAAAAGGTATCAACCTGATCGGCCCTCTGCCGGCTGATACCATTTTCAATGAAAAATATTTAAATGATGCTGATGCTGTTTTAGGCATGTACCATGATCAAGTATTGCCAGTATTAAAATACAAAGGCTTTGGTCGTTCAGTAAATATTACTCTTGGTCTACCTTTTATTAGAACATCGGTGGACCACGGTACTGCATTAGATCTGGCAGGGACAGGTCAAGCGGATACAGGGAGTTTCCGAACAGCGCTCACGCATGCGATAGATTTGGTAGAGAAGAAACAATGAGAAATGATGTCCATTTAGGGCACAAAGCGCGTAAACGTTTTGGTCAAAACTTCCTGAACGATCCATACATTATTGATGGAATCGTATCAGCGATTAACCCAAAACCAGGTCAAAACCTGGTTGAAATCGGTCCTGGTCTTGGTGCAATCACTGAGCCAGTAGGTCGTGAAGTGGATAAGTTCACAGTTATCGAATTAGACCGCGATCTGGCGGAACGCCTACGTACTCACCCTGAACTGGCAGATAAGTTGACCATCCATGAGGGTGACGCTATGCGTTTTGACTTCACTCAACTAGTGAAGCCAAACAACAAGCTGCGCATTTTTGGTAACTTACCATACAACATCTCTACACCATTGATGTTCCACCTTTTTGAGTTCCATAAAGACATTCAAGACATGCACTTTATGCTGCAAAAAGAAGTGGTAAACCGCTTAGCCGCCGGCCCTGGCAGCAAAGCTTACGGCCGTTTAACGGTAATGGCTCAGTACTACTGTAAAGTGGTACCGGTACTGGAAGTACCGCCAACGGCATTCGTTCCACCACCGAAAGTGGATTCTGCCGTTGTTCGTTTAGTGCCTTACGAAGAGCTGCCATGCCCGGCGAAAGATCTGCGTTTGCTCGATCGCGTTTGTCGTGAAGGCTTTAACCAACGTCGTAAAACAGTTCGTAACTGCTACAAATCGTTGTTAAGCACAGAAGTACTAGAAGAGCTAGGTGTTAATCCAAGCATGCGTCCAGAGAACCTGACGCTAGAACAATTCGTCGCAATGGCGAACTGGCTTGCGGATAACCCGCAGCACTAAGAACTCAAACAATAAGCCAAACCCTTGTAGGTTTGGCTTATTATTATTGGGATATTACGTTTCTGAGGAGTGCACATGGACGTCATTCAACCTTGCATCAAAATTCAAGTTCACACCAAATACATCGAAGAACAGTCCAACCCAGAGCTACAACGCTACGTTTTCGCTTATATCATCACCATCAAAAACCTTAGCCAACAAACCGTACAGTTAGTGAGCCGCCGCTGGCTAATCACAGACTCGAACGGCAAGCAAATGACGGTTGAAGGTGACGGAGTGGTAGGCCAGCAGCCCTTTATTCCAAGCAATGATGAATACACGTACAGTAGCGGAACCGCGTTAGAAACCCCTGTCGGCGTTATGCAAGGACACTACAAAATGCTGGATGAGAAAGGGCAAGAGTTCATCACCGAAATTGAACCATTTCGCTTGGCTGTTCCAAATGTTTTAAATTAGTAAATTGGAGATTCAGTGGCTACCTATATTGTTGGTGACATCCAAGGCTGTTTTGATGAATTGCAGCGACTACTAGAAAAAGTATCTTTCTCTGCGAAAAAAGACCAACTTTGGCTTGCTGGTGATTTGGTCGCCAGAGGGCCTAAATCACTAGAAACGTTACGCTTTGTGAAGTCACTTGGCACAAGCGCAATCGTCGTGCTTGGTAATCACGACCTTCACCTTCTTGCAGTGGCTCACGGGATAAAAAAGGTCAAAGACAAAGATAGAACCGCACCTATTTTCACGGCCCCTGACAAAGAGGAACTACTGACATGGCTAGCTCAGCGACCTCTATTGGCCGAGCATGACGAGTTCGTGATGTGTCACGCTGGCATATCACCGCAGTGGAATCTAAAAACAGCGAGAAAGTGTGCCCGTGAAGTTGAGCGCATCATCCAAAGTGAAGAGCTGCCTTGGCTATTAAAAAACATGTACAGCAATCAACCTGATTCCTGGGATGACTCTCTACAGGGTTTGGACCGATACCGTTATATTATCAATGCTTTTACGCGGATGCGCTTTTGTTTCCCTGATGGTCGTTTGGATATGGATTGTAAATTGCCACCGCAACAAGTTTCCGGTAACGAACTTATTCCATGGTTTGATGTGCCTAAACGTATCCACTTAAACAAAGCGGTGCTCTTTGGGCACTGGGCTGCACTACAAGGCTATATGAACAACGAAGTCATCGGGCTAGATACTGGCTGCGTTTGGGGCGGAAGCCTAACCATGATCCGTTGGGAAGATAAGAAAATTTTTACTCAGGATGCGTTAAGTTAAACACTGAATAACAGTCGATAATCCATAGTAGGAAGAATACTTGTCACTTAACACCCCCTGTAGGGTCATTCCAACGAGCCTTAACGAGACTAGGAATCTAATATCCTCGCGCTGCGAATAGATAGAAATACCTTTGACAACAAGGTACTCGTATAGAGGCTCCTGAATCTCGCTCTTTCGTCGCTTTTCAGGATGACGGTAGGTTGGGATGGCCGCTCGCTGTTACACGAACGGCATTACCGTATTAACTACGCGGTGTTAATCTCGAATTACTTTTCTAACACAGTAAAGCGCATGTTGTAGGCGTTCTTCTCATCGGCTTGATACATTTCTGAGTAAGTTTCCTTAAACTCGTCTCCCCAATCTGGGAACTGAGTATCACCATCAATGGCCGCTTCAATGTGTGTTACATACAGTTTATTGGCCATAGGCAGACAAGTGGTGTAAATCGCACCACCACCAATGATCATCACTTCTTCCACATCACCTGCGACTTCCAGAGCCTGCTCAATCGATGTTACGGTAGTGACGCCTTCGATCTTTAGTGTCTCATCACGGCTAATAACAATATTCAAGCGACCTGGTAAAGGGCGACCAATAGACTCATAGGTTTTGCGTCCCATCACAACCGGTTTTCCCATGGTACAACGCTTAAACCAAGCGAAATCGGCGGGAAGATGCCAAGGCATTTGATTGTCTTTGCCAATGATGCGATTGTCGGCCATAGCGGCAATCATACTAATGATCATGTTAGGTCCTTATACAATTGGTCTGCGGCGATAGAATAACAGCCCTGGAACCGCAAGACCAACAGCTAAACCTGCAATAATAAACATGGCCTTAAGAAAGTTTTCCATACAGGTTGCGACAAGCTCGGGTGAGTAGCCAACATGATTGATTTCTACCATAGCGATCATTGCTTTGTACGCAAACACACCCGGCACCATCGGGATCAAAGCAGCCACAGTAAACACTTTTGGATGCGCGAGAAAACGGTGAGACCAGTACACACCAATCATCCCAACTAACGTCGCAGCAAAAAAGGTTGCCCACTCAATAGGAATGCCAAACTGCATCATCAAGTAGCGGCTACCATGACCAATCGCGCCACCAACAGCGCAATACACTAAAGCTCTTTGTGGTACGTTAAAAACCAATGCAAATCCTACAGCGGGAATCGCCGCAAAAAACATGTCATTCAAAAGGCCAAACATCAAATCAAATAAACTCATTAGATAGCCCACCCCCAAATTCCAGTTACACTCATCGCAGCAACGATCCCCAAACATGTCGCCAACGTTAGTAAACTAGCCATCACAAATCGAGCAATCCCCATATTAATGTGGCCTTTCAACATATCTGCGACAGAGTTAATGAGTGGGAAACCAGGTACAAGCATTAATACTGACGATGCCATTGCTACGGTAGGTAGATTACCGATTTGGTAAATTTCCGCCTGTGCTGAAATTAAGGTGGTCACAAAAGCGGTCGCAGCAAAGTTCAATAGAGGGTTGAAATGACGATGACCAATTTCTTGGCGAACGATCATGCCACCAGCTGAAGCTAAAAAGGTCATAATGAATACTCCCCAATCACCACCAGCTAGATGACTGAATGCCGCACAAGACAAGCCAATCATAAACACCACCAACCAGCGGTTATAACGCTCTGGACTGATAGCGTTCAGCTTTTTCTGCGCCATGGTTGAATCGAGCAAACCACGTTCCATCATGATACAGATTCGTTGAATTTGCGTAATAACGCGCATATTGATGCCACGATCAGCGCAGCTTCGGGTGGTGGTGATGCAATGCCCATCCATTACCGTCGTCACAACCAATGCATTAGCTGATAGTGCTACCGCAACTTCATTCACCCCACAAGCAAGGCCAATACGACGCATAATATCGCTCACAAGAGTACTTTCAGCACCATGAGCAAGTAGCATTTGTCCGGCTTGGGCGACAAGACGAGAAATCGATCGTTGAGTAGATACCGCCAACTCTCTAGGCGGTATGGTTTCTAGAGTCATAAATAAGTCTAATTCCTTTTAGGGTGTTACTCATTCATACGCGCGAGGGCCAAACTAACCCTCAAAAAAACACGACGTATCAGTTATTGTGCCGTAAATCACATCACCTAAATATGATTTAGATACAAAAAAAGCCGCAATAGATAATTGCGGCTTAATGAATTATAGGCAAACAGGCATTGTTTGACCGTTCTGATTAGTCACGAACGTAGACAACGTGACCGTCATCTTCTTCATCGTCCCAGTCATCCCAATCGTCGTCGTCATCTTCAGTGATAACGTCTTTACCCGCCATCGCATCTTTATGGTAATCATCCCACATGAAGTTAACTTTATCTTCTTCAGCCACTTCTTCCTCTTCGCGAGGTAGGTTATCCATAAAGTCAGCCAGTTTGTAACAAAGCTCTTTAGTACCGTTACGATTGATCGCCGAGATCTTAAAGTACTCGTCTTCCCAACCTAGTGCGTCTAAGATTTCTTGGATCTTCTCATTCGCTTCTTCTTCAGGCATTAGATCAACTTTGTTGAACACTAACCAACGCGGCTTACTTGCCAGTTTTTCGCTGTATTGTTCTAGTTCATCAATGATCGTCAATGCATTTTGCACCGGATCGGACTGATCAATTGGCATAATATCGATCATGTGCAGCAACACTCGACAACGCTCTAAGTGCTTCAAGAATCGAATACCAAGGCCAGCGCCATCTGCTGCACCCTCGATCAAACCAGGGATGTCTGCAACAACAAAACTTTTCTCTGGTACGACACTTACGACACCCAAGCTTGGGATCAAAGTCGTGAATGGGTAATCAGCGACTTTCGGTTTTGCTGCTGATACTGCGCGGATAAAGGTTGATTTACCAGCATTAGGTAGACCAAGCATACCCACATCAGCAAGAAGCAATAGCTCAAGGCGAATTTCGCGTACTTCACCCTTTGTACCCAATGTTCTCTGACGAGGCGCGCGGTTTACTGAAGATTTGAAACGCGTGTTACCTAGACCGTGCCAACCGCCTTTCGCGATCATCACTTTCTTACCGTGTTCAGCAACTTCCGCCACGATTTCATTTGTGTGGATATCCACAGCGCGCGTACCCACAGGTACACGAAGAACGATGTCTTTACCACGCTTACCGGTACAGTTACCACCGCGACCGTTTTCACCACGCTCAGCTTCGTAGAAGCGCTGGAAACGGTAATCAATCAGGGTATTTAGGTTTTCATCGGCTTGGATATAAACATCACCACCGTCACCGCCATCACCGCCATCAGGGCCACCTTTAGTGATGAATTTTTCACGCCAGAAACTGACAACGCCACTACCGCCATCACCAGCCTGAACTTTTACTACCGCTTCATCTACGAACTTCATCTTTTACTCCGACTACTTCGTGCGTGGATTAAATCTTACTATGTCATCCGACAATTTTAGCAGATGACAGATCTAAGCTCCCAGATTCAAATCGCTTAGGATCTTAGCGAGAAACTTCGATATGTCGACTGCCACAAATAAAAAACCCCGCCGATTCGGCAGGGCTTTTGAATTCAGCTTAAAGCTATTAAGTAATTTGGTTAAAAACCTAATTACTCAGCTTCGATGCTTACAAACTTACGGTTCTTAGGACCTTTCACTTCGAACTTCACTTTACCTTCAGTAAGAGCGAATAGAGTGTGGTCTTTACCGATACCTACGTTGTTACCAGCGTGGAACTTAGTACCACGTTGACGAACGATGATGTTACCTGCAAGTACAGATTCACCACCGAAACGCTTAACACCTAGACGTTTGCTTTCTGAATCGCGGCCGTTACGAGTAGAACCACCAGCTTTTTTGTGTGCCATTGTTAAACTCTCCTAATAGATTAAGCGTTGATACCAGTGATCTTCACTTCAGTGAACCACTGACGGTGACCCTGTTGCTTACGAGAGTGCTTACGACGACGGAACTTAACGATTTTAACTTTATCGCCACGACCGTGTTGTACAACTTCAGCAACAATTTTGCCGCCCTCTACAAGAGGAGCACCAACTTTGATGTCTTCGCCGTTAGCAACAAGAAGAACTTTATCAAATTCTACAGTTGCACCAGTTTCAACGTCTAATTTCTCTAAACGAAGAGTTTGACCTTCGCTTACACGGTGTTGTTTACCACCAGATTGGAAAACAGCGTACATATTTTACTCCGCTTTTTCCGCACAGCCTTTCTTGAGGGTGTGCGCTAAACTAATCATCAATAGGGCGCAGATTCTACAGAATAGATGCTCCTATGACAAGCCATATTTTGAAAAAATTGGCGAAAAGCTAATCGCCAAAGAAAAGTGCGGCAATCATGCCCTTTAGTAATGTATTAATCAACGTTTTTTAGTGTATTATTCGACAATTATATAAATCGAATAAGCCTTGCAGGGTCTAACTTCAGCCGGATATACGATGGATTTTAAAACTATCCAAGCGCTTACTGCCGATGACATGGCAAAAGTGAATGAAACAATTCAAGCCCAACTTAATTCTGATGTCTCTTTAATCAACCAGCTCGGTTTTTATATCGTGAGTGGTGGAGGCAAACGTCTAAGACCGCTTTTAGCGATACTGTCAGCCCGTGCACTTGGTTACCAAGGCAATGGTCATACAATGGCAGCTGCGTTTATTGAGTTCATCCATACAGCGACTTTGCTGCATGATGACGTGGTAGATGAATCAGACATGCGCCGTGGTAAAGCCACTGCGAATGCAGCATTTGGCAATGCGGCTAGCGTATTAGTTGGGGACTTTATCTATACACGCTCATTTCAGATGATGACGGAACTAGGATCCATGAAGATCCTTAAACTAATGAGCAATGCCGTAAACGTGATCGCCGAAGGTGAAGTACAGCAGTTGATGAACTGTAACGACCCTGACACGACAGAAGAAAGCTACATGCAAGTCATCTACTCTAAGACTGCGCGCTTATTTGAATCCGCAACTCAAATCGGTGCGATCTTAAATGACGCTCCTGAGCATGTGGAAATTGCAATGCAAAATTACGGTAAGTATCTAGGCACTGCGTTTCAGCTCATTGATGACGTCATGGATTACACTTCTGATGGCGAAGACATGGGTAAAAATGTGGGTGATGACTTGGCCGAAGGCAAGCCAACTTTACCTCTACTCCATGCTATGCGTAATACCACACCAGAAAACGCCATCATGATTCGTGAAGCAATTGAGAAAGCGAATGGCATGGATCGCTTAGAAGAAATTCTTGCGGTCATGAAAAAAGCAGGCTCTCTGGAATACACAACGCAAAAAGCTCTAGAAGAAGCAGACAAAGCAATCGCAGAACTATCAGTGTTGCCAGAGTCTGAATACAAACAAGCGCTTGTTACTCTGGCTCATGTCGCAGTACAACGCACGAAGTAATCAATAGCTACCCATAACGCAAGACTTATAGCAAAAAGGAAGAGCACGCTCTTCCTTTTTTACGTTTGATACCTAATGACGACGCCCCGAGGCGCTAGTAATATCTGTCACTACTGCCATGCAGTTGTGGATCATCTTCTATTTCATCAAAGCTAACGGCGAGTTGCTGTTCAGTCCCTTGTTTGGACAACAATACCGTCTCTGCTTCATGGTCGACCACTAATATCGTACCGACGCCTTGTTGGCACTCAACAACCATGCCTTTACGGATTCGACTCGCTTCCATCATCTTCTCCTTCACTACGTGGTTTTATTCGACCATTTTTACGAAGTTGAGAAATCAAGGATCAAAAAAGCCGATCAAAATGATCGGCTTTCTTCTTATATAGGCTTTCTAGATTACTTTGCGAATTCAACACCAATGTTGATGTCGCCATTTAGTGTTTCTAGCATACCGTCTAATGCAGACTTTTCGTAATCGCTGAGTTTGCCGTAGCTTAGTACTTCTTCAACGCCTTCTTTACCCAGTTTCACAGGTTGCGCAAAGTAAGTCGCGTGTTCGCCGTCGCCTTCAACGTAAGCGCACTCAACTACGCCTTCTTCACCTTGAAGAGCACGAACCAGAGACAGACCAAAGCGACATGCAGCTTGGCCCATTGATAGTGTTGCACTACCACCACCCGCTTTCGCTTCTACAACTTCAGTACCTGCATTTTGAATACGTTTCGTTAATGCTTCTACTTCTTCAGCTGTAAACTCAACACCTTCCACTTGAGACAGTAGAGGTAAGATCGTTACGCCAGAGTGACCACCAATTACTGGCACGCGAACGTCACCTGGATCTTTGTCTTTTAGCTCAGCAACAAACGTTTCTGAACGGATAACATCCAACGTTGTTACACCAAATAGACGACGCTTATCATAAACACCCGCTTTTTTAAGAACTTCAGCAGCAATTGGCACTGTTGTATTTACAGGGTTTGTGATGATACCAACACAAGCTTTCGGACAAACAACCGCAATCTTCTCCGCTAGCGATTTAACGATACCAGCGTTTACATTAAATAGATCCGCACGATCCATACCTGGCTTACGCGCAACACCAGCAGAAATTAGCACAACATCCGCGCCTTCTAGTGCTGGAGTAGGATCTTCACCAGCGTAACCTTTGATAGAAACTGGCGTAGGGATGTGGCTAAGATCAGCGGCCACACCAGGAGTTACTGGAGCAATATCATATAGGGCTAGATCAGAACCAGCAGGAAGACGGTTCTTAAGTAGAAGGGCCAGGGCTTGACCGATGCCACCAGCGGCACCAATAACGGCTACTTTCATGTAGTTCTCCTTGAGAGTATTTCTCTTATAAACGTATTCGTAGGGTAGTTTGTAACCAACTTAAATAAAGCTATCGGAATCACAACTTGATTACAATCAATTAACGCTAGCTTTGCGACCTCGCGCAACTCGCTGTTACCGTGCTACAAATGGGGCTTGGATTATTCTTTTATTCTGTTGAAATGACAAGGAATTCAACAAAACAGATACAGCCCTACTTCAGCGCGCTAAAGAATTCTATGTGGTATATAGTTTACAGTGACGCATCTAACATAATCCTGGGACTCTTTGGCACCGCCTGAATATATATGCGAGAATATGCAAAATTGCTGACCCGTAATAAGAGATTTGTAATGACTATGCGCAATTCAGAAAAACAAGACAACTTAGTTCGCGCCTTTAAAGCCCTGTTAAAAGAAGAAAGCTTTGGCTCACAGGGCGAGATTGTTGACGCACTCAAACAGCAAGGATTTGAGAGTATCAACCAATCTAAAGTCTCACGTATGCTGACTAAATTTGGCGCTGTCCGTACGCGCAATGCAAAAATGGAAATGGTTTACTGTCTTCCTGCTGAGCTAGGTGTCCCAACAGTCAGCAGCTCTCTGCGTGAACTAGTACTAGACATCGATCGTAACGCAGCGTTAGTGGTAATTCACACTGGCCCAGGTGCAGCACAGTTGATTGCTCGCTTGCTTGATTCACTAGGTAAATCCGAAGGTATTCTTGGTGTTGTCGCAGGTGACGATACCATTTTCATTACGCCAACCATGGCAATTACGACTGAGCAACTCTTCAAATCAGTGTGCGAGCTGTTCGAATATACTGGTTAAGTTCTATAAAGCTTCAATCAGCTAACTCATTGTGGGTTATAAAAGAAGTCTCATTTTGTAGCCCATAATTTATGTAAATTTTTTGCTTACTCCGCTCGTTCTTTAACCACCCATTTTGTGATTAACATCACGCAATTGATCTTTTTCATTTCAGTCACTAAACGTTAATTAAGTAATTGTTATAAAAAGAATTAAATCAAAAATTGAATCCTATCCCCTGATACAAAATTCAGACTTATCAACTATAACATTTAACAATTGTATAATTTTCTGCCAATTTTTTGTTATGATTCGCTCGCTTTTTCAAACGATTGGATTGAAAAAGGTGCCGTTTCCAAATAGGAAACTCCAGAAGTGATTTATGGTTATTTCCGGGTAAATAATGAATATAAGGAAGGGAAATTCATGGCATTTAACAAACTTCTCAAAGTAGGCGCTATCGCTGCAGCCGTAATGGGCGCAGGCGCAGTTAACGCTCAAGAGTTTATTACCATCGGTACTGGCTCTGTGACAGGTGTTTACTACCCAACTGGTGGTGCTATCTGTAAGTTGGTAAATAAAGGTCGTAAAGACCACAACATCCGTTGTTCAGTAGAATCGACTGGTGGCTCAATTTACAACGTTAACACTATCCGTGCAGGCGAATTAGATTTTGGTATCGTGCAATCGGATTGGCAGTACCACGGCTACAACGGTACGAGCAAGTTTGAAGAACAAGGCCCGTACAAGAAGCTACGCGCAATGTTCTCTCTTCATACAGAACCTTTCAACATCATTGCGCGTGCAGATTCAGGTATTGAAAACGTTGAAGACCTGAAAGGTAAGCGCGTAAACATCGGTAATCCAGGCTCTGGTGACCGTGCAACGATGGGCGTTGTCATGGAAGCGATGGGTTGGACAAACGACAGCTTCAAATTGGCGTCTGAGCTAAAAGGCTCTGAACGCTCTCAGGCACTTTGTGATAACAAAATTGACGCCTTCATTTACATGGTCGGCCACCCGAACGGTTCAATCAAAGAAGCAACCACATCATGTGATGCGAAGCTAGTTTCAGCAACAGGCCCTAAAATCGATAAAATTGTTGCCGACAACCCATACTACGCCTTTAGCTCAGTACCGGCTGGTATGTACCGCGGTACAGACAAAGACGTAAACAGCTTTGGTGTTGCAGCAACAATGGTAACGACCTCTGATGTTTCAGACGATGTCGCTTACAACGTGGCAAAAGCTGTGTTTGAAAACTTTGATACCTTCAAACGTCTACACCCTGCATTCGCAAACTTGAAGAAAGAAGACATGGTGAAAGCTGGTCTTTCTATTCCTCTTCACCCAGGTGCAGAAAAATACTACAAAGAAATGGGTCTAATTAAGTAATTTCCTCAGACTCTACATACAGGCAGGAAAGAATATTTTCTGCCTGTTTGAGTATACAGGTTGTAGCACGTTCTAACTGTATGCTTCATTCGCCAGTTTTCTTCTGAAAACTGCGAGCTCATACCCAAGAAAACTTAAACGCCGCCTAACAGAGTACCCAACAATCAACACTTTGAGTTCAGGCAGCAAAATACTCGAAAGCAAACTTCGCTCCATTCACTACACTGATAGAGGCGAAGTGTGGTTCTCGATAAAAATCAGACAGGACCATCAATAATAAGGAAAAAGTACATGGCGACGAATCAAGCTCCGTCACAAGATGTGCAAGAAATGGTGGCTCAGGCAGACACAGGTGCACGTAGCCCTTCGGGAATGCAAGGACGAATCCTTTGGTTTGTTCCTCTGTGTTGGTCACTATTTCAATTATGGTACGCATCCCCGTTACCATTTATTTTCAATTTTGGCGTACTGAACGACACGGAAGCGCGATCTATCCACCTTACTTTCGCGATCTTTTTGGCTTTCACTGCTTATCCAGCGATGAAGAATTCTCCTCGCGATCATATCCCTCTTGTTGATTGGATACTCGCGTTGGCTGGCAGCTTTTCAGCAGCCTATATATACCTTTTTTATACCGAGCTAGCAGGACGCTCAGGCGCACCGACAACGGTTGATATCGTTGTTGCTGTTATCGGTATGCTCCTCCTTTTAGAAGCAACACGCCGAGCACTTGGTCCACCATTAATGGTCGTGGCTGCTGTTTTCCTTACTTACACCTTTGCAGGCCCTTACATGCCTGACGTTATCGCGCACAAAGGGGCAAGCTTGAACAAGGCCATGTCTCACTTGTGGCTAACAACAGAAGGCGTATTTGGGGTTGCGCTAGGTGTTTCTACCTCTTTTGTCTTCTTGTTTGTATTGTTTGGAGCAATGCTGGAACGCGCTGGTGCTGGTGCTTACTTCATTAAAGTTGCCTTCTCGTTACTTGGCCATATGAAAGGTGGTCCAGCTAAAGCGGCCGTTGTTGCATCAGGTTTATCTGGTCTGGTTTCTGGTTCTTCAATCGCAAACGTAGTAACAACTGGCACCTTTACGATTCCACTGATGAAGCGTGTTGGCTTTCCCGGCACAAAAGCGGGTGCGGTAGAGGTAGCGGCTTCAACCAATGGTCAGTTAACACCGCCAATCATGGGTGCAGCAGCATTTTTGATGGTGGAATACGTCGGTATCTCCTACGTTGAGGTGATTAAAGCCGCCCTACTTCCAGCGCTAATCTCTTATATTGCTTTAATTTACATTGTTCACCTTGAAGCGTGTAAAGCAGGCATGACAGGGCTTCCTCGTCGCCACAACCCAACACTAGTACAAAGTCTGCTGTCCTTTACTGGCACAATCTTAGGATTGTGTGTGATCAGCGCATTGGTTTACTACGGAGTGGGTTGGACAAAGGACGTCTTTGGTGATGCCGCGACACCAATTGTTACCGTCGCACTATTAATCGCGTACGTTGGGTTGGTGAAAGTCTCAGCAAATCACGTGCAAGATGGCGCAATTGAGATTGATGCAGAATTAACAGAAGTACCTGATCCTGGCCCAACCGTTAAGTCAGGCTTGCACTACCTACTCCCTATCGTCGTATTGGTTTGGTGTTTGACTGTCGAACGTTTCTCACCTGGTCTTTCGGCATTCTGGGCAACGGTGTTCATGATTTTCATTTTGCTTACTCAACGTCCGTTGATTGCACTGCTGTCAAAGCAAGGTGATATGCTTCAGCAAACCAAAGATGGCTTTGTCGATCTTGCCGAGAGCTTAGTTTCTGGTGCGCGCAATATGATTGGTATCGGCGTTGCAACCGCGGCAGCGGGCACCGTTGTTGGTGTTGTTACACTAACGGGTATCGGCCTAGTGATGACCGACTTCGTCGAGTTTATCTCTGGTGGCAGCATCATTCTTATGCTGCTGTTTACCGCCATCATTAGCTTGGTTCTGGGGATGGGTCTGCCAACAACGGCGAACTACATCGTGGTCTCTACGCTAATGGCGCCGGTCATTGTTACGCTCGGCGCAGCGCATGGCTTGATTATTCCGTTGATAGCGGTGCACTTGTTCGTTTTCTACTTTGGTATTTTGGCCGACGATACCCCACCTGTAGGTCTTGCGGCTTTTGCAGCAGCCGCAATTGCGAAATCAGATCCAATTCGTACCGGTATCCAAGGTTTTACTTACGATATTCGAACCGCTATTTTGCCGTTCATGTTTGTGTTCAATACCCAGCTATTGTTAATGGGGATCGACTCTTGGTGGCATTTGGCACTCACGGTCATCTCATCGATCATTGCAATGCTGATATTCTCTGCGGCAACTCAAGGGTGGTGGTTCACGCGTAACAAGTGGTGGGAAACAGTCCTATTATTAGTACTGACATTTTCGTTTTTCCGTCCAGGTTTTTGGTGGGACATGCTGTACCCAGCGAAAGTTCTTTCTCCTGGCGTTGAGGTAGCTCAAATCACGGAAACACTAAATGTAGGAGAATCATTGGAGTTACGTGTTGCCGGTGAAAACCTTGAGGGCGACTACATTGAGAAAACGGTTCGTCTTCCATTCGAAGACAGTGCGACAACAGCAGACGCACGTATTTCATCTATGGGTCTGATGCTGACCGAAAGTGACAACAAAATGATTGTCGATATGGTTGAATTTGGTAGTCCAGCAGAGTCCGCAGGTATCGACTTTGATTGGGAAATCAAGTGGGTTATCCAGGATGCAGACCGTCCGATGAAAGAGTGGGTGTTTGTACCATGCTTAATGATTTTGCTGGTGCTTGCAATGAACCAAAAACGTCGTGCTCGTAAGGAACAATTGAGCGCATAACCGATTTGGCCCCGAGGATAAAGGGGCCTTAATGAGAGACATTGAATGTACAAACAAATTCTTGTTCCGGTTGATCTAAATGACCAAGGCTTTTCAGACCGAGCGGTTGAACTAGCGGTTTGGCAGGCAAAGCAAGCAAATGCTCAAATCCATCTTCTGACGGTACTACCTGGTATTCACATGTCGATGGTTGCCACATACTTTCCGAAAGATGCTGCGGCCAAAATGAAGCAAGACGTGAAGCAGCAACTAAAAACTTTCGCTAATGAGCATATTGCTGAAGATGTGGTTTACCAAGTGCATGTTGCTGAAGGCAAGGCCTACGCGACCATTCTTGATTATGCAGAACGCTTAGGCGCTGATCTCATCATTATGCCAAGTCACAAGCGCTCTAAAATCAATAAAGTAATGCTTGGCTCCGTCGCGAGTAAGGTTGTGGAATATTCTCCAATCAATGTGATGGTCGTAAAACCGCAAGGCTAAGTAAATACAAAAACGAAAAAGGACGCTAACATTAGCGTCCTTTTTATATTAAACAAGTAAGGGTTATGCCATCACTGGGTAATCGGTATAACCTTCTGCTCCACCCAAATAAAAGTGTTCTGGTTTCGCCTCATTAAGAGGTGCATTTTTCTTAAATCGCTCGACTAAATCTGGGTTTGCGATAAAGGGAACGCCAAATGCGACCACATCAACTTTGTTTTCTGCAATTGCTGTTGCCGCTTCTTGTGCACTGTAGCCCACGTTCGCCATTAAGTGACCTTTATAGTTTTCGCGTGCTGGCTTGAGAACATCTGCTTTTTGTACGCCTTTCAGATCCGCACGCATCACGTGCCAATAAGCAAGATCGAAAGAATTAAGTTGCTCTGCTAAGTAACGCACCAAGCCAACTGGATCACTGTCTTTCATGTCATTAAATCCATTTAGCGGAGATGTGCGCAGACCGACTCTTCCAGGTCCCCACACCTCAACGACTTCTTTCACTATCTCAAGTAAAAATCGAGCACGATTTTCAACCGAACCACCGTATTCATCGGTACGTAAATTTGAACCGTCACGAAGGAAGTTATCAATAAGATAACCATTGGCGCCATGTATCTCGACCCCATCAAAGCCGGCTTTCTTGGCGTTTTCTGCACCTTGTTTAAACGCCGCAACAATGGAAGCTATCTCATCCACTTCGAGTGCTCGTGGTACCGTATATGCTTGCTTACCCGAAGGGGTATGGACTAATTCATCACGAATGGCCAATGCGCTCGCCGCTACAGGTGTTTTTCCTTCATTCAGATCAGGATGACAAGCTCGTCCCGCATGCCAAATTTGCAGTACAATCTTACCGCCTCTCTCATGAACCGCATCCGTTACCTTTTTCCAAGCTGCGATTTGCTCTTCGCTGTAAATGCCCGGCTCAGCCATGAAAGCAGACGTACCTTCCATCACCATGGTGCATTCAGCAATGATAAGTCCGGCACTCGCACGTTGAGCGTAGTATTCAACCATAAGGTCATTAGGAATATGGTCCGCGCCAGCACGAGCTCGCGTTAAAGGCGCCATAATGGCACGGTTATCTAATGCTAATTGACCGAGTTCGATAGGAGAAAATAAGTCTACAGAGTTGGACATGTTGTTTACCTCAAATGACAATAACTTGATGGCTAAGGATGAGGTGCCAGACTATAATCAGATTAATATTGAAACAATATGGATAATTGAAAGTGATTGTTCGCAATTTAGAAACAATTGACTTTAGAACGCTTTCTATCTTTGTCACAAGCTGTCGACTACTGAGCTTAACCAAGTGCGCGCTGGAGTTAAACCTACCAAAATCTACTGTTAGCAAAGCCATAACCAAACTCGAACAACACTTTGAAGCCAAACTGCTAGAGCGCACAACCCGAAAGTTAGTGATCACCGAAGCTGGCCAAATGGTTTTAGAGCGTGCTGCAAGCTTAGTTGAGGAATTCCACTCAATTGGCCATGACGTTCAGGAGATGGAACAACAGATCCAAGGCCGGCTGCGTATTTCCGCGCCACCAGCGTTGGATGCGTATATGGCGGAGCACATCTTTTTGCCATTTTTAAAACAATGGCCAAAAGTACAAATTGCGTTAGAAGCATCGAACGATTTTGTTGATCTCTTTTCACACGGCTTTGATATGGCAATTCGAGTCGGTCAGATAGTTGATGATCGATTGATCGCAAAAAAATTAGGCTATACCACTCGAGTTCTGGCTGCTAGCCCTGAGTATTTAGCTGAGTTCGGCGTACCTGAAACGCCAGAAGATCTGACAAAACACAACTGTTTGAGGTATCAATATGTTTCAGAAATAGGGCCTTGGACGCTGATCTCACACGATAATACCGTCAATGTTTCAATAACCAGTAACTTCTCAAGTACAACTGTAGAAGCAATATTGAAAGGTGCACTTAAAGGACTAGGCATCGCTAACTTACCTGTGCAAAACATGACGCAAGAGCTAGAAAGTGGCACCTTAGTCAGAGTGTTGCCGCAATGGCACACGGTACCAATGCCTATTTATCTAGTCTATCGTCCTGGAGCAAACCGCCCACGGCGCGTACAAGCAATGATTGACCATATCATGAGCTTAAGATCTCAATTTGAATTTGGCCCTAGGCATGGTTTGTGTTGCGGAGAAGCATAACCTAGCAACTATCAGGCACTAGCATGCGGCTCGGATAAATGCCGCAAGCTTCTCACTAGCATGCTGTTCACTCAATGCAGACATATCACCCGCGGCTTCCACTTTACCATCTGCCACAAACACAAAGTGGCTGGCAATCGCTTTGGCATCGCTTAAATGGTGCGTGACCATCAATACGGTTATTCCCCGCTCTGCTGCGAGTTTTTTTACCAAGCTCAGCATCTCTTCACGCAACACCGGATCAAGCGCCGAGAACGGCTCATCCAATAGCCACATGGGATGAGGCTGAACAAAACAACGCGCTAAGGCAACACGTTGACGCTGGCCACCAGAAAGATGCTCTGGCAAACGGTCGAGGTACTCTGCAACACCAACTTGCTGCGCGGCTTGTTCAATCTGACGATTTTGGTCCACCGTAAGCTTTAGCCCTGAGTGTAAGCCCAAACCGATGTTGTCACGCACCGATAAGTGAGCAAACAAATTGTGCTCTTGGAACAACATAGAGAACGGACGCAGATAAGGCTCTTTACGCACAATGGACTCACCATCAACACAAATATCACCACGGTCAGGATGGATGAATCCTGCCACCAACGCCAGCAAGGTTGACTTCCCTGCCCCACTTGGTCCCATCAGCGACACAATCTGTCCTTGCTCAATCGTTAAGTCAAAACGAAACAGTTCACGTTGGTAGGTGTACTGCACATCATCCAACACTAACATTACGCTCTCTCCTTCGTTTTCAATACTTTCTCAATCAAGGCAAAACAGCCCACACTCAACAACAATAAGGTCACCGATACCACCGCAGCCGCGTCCATCTGATAGCTGCCAAGCAGCTGGAATAAATACAGAGGTAAAGTGCGGAACTCTTGCCCGCCAAACAACGCAATAGCACTTAAATCGCCAATCGCAAACATAAAGCTGATCGCAAACGCATGTGCAAACGGCTTGCGTAGCGCCTGCCACTCCACCACTTTAAACCGTTGCCAGCCACGCATGCCTAAGCTGGCACATACATACTGATACTGTTGTTCAATGTGCAGCATTGGCTGCGCTAGCGTTTTGATCACGTAAGGCAAAGCCATCAAACCGTTCACCAAAATCACGACAAAAAATGCCAAGCTAAAAACATCGGTAAATGCGCGCAGTAGTAAGAATAAACCGGTGCTAATCACCAGACCTGGAGTCACCAAAATAACGGTGCCGATTAACTCAATCTGATCGGCTCGCGTGTTTTTGTACTGCAACCGCCAACGGCGACTGGTCAATAGTATGGACACCCCAGCAGCGACCGCAAGCGCGCTAGCGACACAGGCGACTTTGAGGGAGTTCAATAGCGCAGACCAAAAACGCTCATCGGTTAATACTGTCCAAACTTGTTGGTTGATGCCACTCAGTAACACCATCAATAACGGCGGTATTACCAGTAAAAAGGCACCTATGATCCAAAAGCTATCCCAAGCTTTTGACCACCCATGATCCTTCGTTAAATATTGCTGTACCGATGTGCTTCCAGCACTGATAGAAACAGGCCTTGTTAACTTCTGCACTCCAATAGCAAGCAGTCCACATAACAGCATCTGCCACAGCGCCAATAACGCCCCAGCTTGTAAATCAAAATCAAACTTAATCGCTTGGTAAATGGCCAATTCAATGGTGGTGGATTTTGGCCCGCCCCCCAACGCCATTACAGTGGCAAAACTGGTAAAGCACAACATAAACACCAACCCACAAACGTGGGGAAGCTGCTGCCTTAAACGCGGCCATTCTACCCAGCGAAACTTATCCCAATGGCTCATCCCAAGATGCGCGCAAAGCTTATGCTGCTCGGCAGGAATAGACTCCAAGGCTTGCAGAAGCAATCGTGCCGCGTAAGGTAAATTAAAGAACACATGGGCGAGTAAAATGCCGTTCAAACCGTAAATAGAGAATGGCAGTTTAGTGTCGAAACTTTGCAACCACTGCTCCAACAAACCACTGTTGCCATAAATCGCTAACAGCCCAAAAACACCAACCAAAACCGGCAAAACCAGTGTCGATGCAAATAGCTTAAGCAGTAATGATTTACCAATAAATTGGCGACGCGAAAGTGCGTGCGCTACTGGAATGGCAAAGCCAACACTGAGCAATGTGGAAAGAAACGCTTGGTAGAAACTGAACTTGGTGACATGTTGATAGTACGGGTCGCCCCATACCACAGACACATCAAGTGAAGGGGCTTGAACAATCAAAGCACCTAGGGCAGAAATAACAAAGGTCGCGATGATCATCGCGACCCCTAAACCTATTTTTGGAACAGAATTCAAAGGTAAAACCTATCTCATTCAGATGAGGATGGAAACGTCAGCTAAAACGTCAATGCGCTTTGCCATTCGCGAATCCAAGACTTACGCATTTTTGCCACTTCATCAGCACTAAAGCTCAACGACTTGCTTGGAACACTCAAAGTTTCAAAACCTTTAGGTAACTCAACGTCAGTGACTGGGTACATCCAGTTACCCGTTGGCATCGCCGATTGGAACTCATCACTTAAAATGAAACTCATAAATTGATCAGCAAGTTCTGAATTTTTTGCCCCTTTCACTTTGGCGGCTACTTCAACTTGCATGTAGTGGCCTTCAGCAAAATTCGCCGTAGCAAACTTCGAATCGTTTTCCGCAATTAAGTGGTACGCAGGTGAAGTGGTGTAAGAAAGCACTAAATCGGACTCACCATTGAGGAACATAGAATACGCCTCAGACCAACCTTTCGTGACCGTTACGGTTTTGCTCGCTAGCTTCTGCCACGCTTGCGTCACATCGTCGCCATAAATAGATTTCATCCATAGCATTAAGCCTTGGCCCGGCGTTGAAGTCCGCGGATCTTGGTAAATCACTTTCAGATCGTCGCGCGTTTCCACCAGCTCTTTCATGCTTTTCGGCGGATTAGCCAGTTTCTCTTTGTTGTACACAAACGCGAAGTAGCCGTAATCGTACGGTACAAACGTCGTGTCACTCCAACCGTTTGGTAACACTGTGTTAGCCGTATCCACATTGTGCTCGGCAAGCAGACCGGTTTTCTTCGCTTCTGCCATCAGATTGTTATCCAAACCTAATACGATGTCCGCTTTGCTATTACCGCCTTCAAGACGAAGACGATTCAGAATCGACACACCATCGTCCAACGCTACGAAGTTAACGTCACAGCCACATTTTGCTTCAAAAGCTTGCTCGATTTTAGGACCCGGCCCCCAATCTGCGGCAAAAGAGTCGTAGGTATAGATGGTTAATGTGTTTTCAGCGGCAAACGCTGAAGTAGAGGTGATTGCAGCTAGGGCAATCAGATTTAGAGTAGGTTTCACTGCTCGCTCTCCATGAGTATTTCAGAGAAATAAGTTGAGCGGCACAGGGTTTGAGGCGGCTATTAAGGACTTCCAATATCCAGACTCAATTCCTACGCCAGCATTATCTGGTTCAGGTAATACGGGTCCCTAGTTAAACACTTAGGTCTCAGCGCCCCAATGCATTGATTGACTCAATGCTAAATGGGTTTGCTCCCCGATGAGTTGGATGGATTGTAAAGGTATTTGAGTGGTTACACAATCAGCTCACGAGCGCTGGTCATAACCCCAACGAGGCACCAAACCTTGCTCAATACCTAAGTGGTCAAGAATTCTCGCCACCATAAAATCCACTAAGTCTTCAATACTCTTTGGCTGATGATAGAAGCCTGGAGCTGCTGGCATGATGGTGACGCCCATTTGCGACAGTTTGTGCATGTTCTCCAGATGTAGCGTTGAAAATGGTGTTTCGCGAACCACGAGCAACAACTGCCCGCGCTCTTTCATTACTACATCAGCGGCCCGTTCGATCAAGTTGTCCGACATACCATGTGCTATGGCTGCAACGCTTCCCGCAGAGCATGGGCAAACCACCATTTGCTTGGGTGCAGCAGAACCAGAGGCAACCGGCGAGAACCAATCGTCTTTACCGCAAACGGTGATGTTATTTCGATTGCAGTTCAGGTGCTCTACCAATGCTTGCTGCGCTGCTTCTGGACCACTTGGCAGCTTAAGATTATGCTCGGTTGCCATCACAACACGAGCTGCCGAAGAAATCAGAACGTAGACATGATAATCCGCCGCAACCAAGCATTCTAAAAGACGAAGGCCGTAGGGAGCACCAGAAGCGCCCGTTAATGCCAACGTGATGGCTTTTTTATGAGAGGGTTGTGTTTTGTTTTGCATATCAATCAGGCTTTTTGTTTTAACTGCTCAAGAAGTTTTCCGTGAATACCACCAAAGCCACCGTTGCTCATGACTAGAATTTGGTCACCTGGTCGCGCACGTTCGACGATCTTGGCTACAAAGTTATCTATATCCGCATCGACAAACGCTGGCTGTGTGCATTGGTCGGCAATGTCTTGCACAGACCACTCGATATTATCTGGCTGGAACAAGAAGACTTCATCTGCACTGTGTAGTGACTCTGCAAGTGTGTTTTTGTGTACGCCACGCTTCATGGTGGCAGAACGCGGCTCTAACACAGCTAGGATGCGTTTTTCACCTACCTTGTTACGCAAACCACCGACAGTAAGTTCAATTGCCGTTGGGTGATGCGCAAAATCATCGTAAACCGTCACACCTTGTTCTTCACCTTTCAGCTCTAAACGGCGCTTGGTATTGATGAAACGCCCTAATGCCTGGCAAGCAAGATCCGGAGTGACTCCAACATGTCGTGCAGCAGCGATTGCCATCAGCGCATTATCCACATTGTGGTCACCCACCAAATTCCATTCGACGGTACCAACCTTCTCGCCTTTCAACGCAACGTCAAATTTTGAGCCATCAAGCACTAATTTGTGCGCTTGCCAGTCACCATTCTCACCAGAGAACTGTTTTTCTGTCCAGCAACCACGCTCTAATACATCCGCCAAAGCTTGGTCTTGCTTCGGAGCTAAGATTAAGCCATTGCCGGGAACCGTTCGCACTAAATGATGGAATTGGCGCTTGATCGCCTCTAGATCATCGAAGATATCAGCATGATCGAACTCAAGGTTATTCATGATTAAAGTGCGAGGATGGTAATGCACAAACTTAGAACGCTTATCGAAAAAAGCACTGTCATATTCGTCCGCTTCAACGACAAAAAACATGCTTTCACCCAAACGAGCAGACACTCCGAAGTTACCGAGTACCCCACCGACTAAGAAACCCGGTTGATAACCACAATCTTCAAGTATCCAGGCAAGCATGCTCGACGTGGTCGTTTTCCCATGTGTACCCGATACCGCCAATACCCACCGATCATGCAGCAAAAACTCGTTGAGCCACTGCGGACCAGAGGTGTAGCGCATGTTAGTGTTGAGCACATGCTCGACACAAGGGTTGCCACGGCTCATCGCATTACCAATCACCACAAGATCTGGTTGAGGGTCGAGTTGAGACGGGTCAAAGCCTTCAATAATTTCAATACCTTGAGACTCAAGCAGTGTGCTCATTGGCGGATAAACGTTGGCATCAGAACCAGTGACTTTATGTCCTAATTGGCGCGCTAGAATCGCTGCGCCGCCCATAAATGTGCCACAGATACCCAAGATATGAATGTGCATAAACTAAACCTTGTAATGCGTTTTTTAATGCTTTCATTATCGCGATTACCGCCTGAAAAGCGAGTGACTTTAGCCTTCTTCTTGCAGTCCCTTTCACAAATATGACAAGGTTGAACACAGACTGTACAACCTCTTGCTTACTGATGAATCCCTCAAACAAGTCTACAAATAAATTGAGATCTCAAACAGTTACTTCATTACCATTAAAAAGATCTGCGACTTAAACTTACATCCAGCGCAATCGTTTAACATCCATAAAGAGATGCTCACTTGCGCACTACCCCCAATGAAATGAAAATGTAAGGATTAACCATGTCAGGACTGCGCACCCTAGGCGAGTTCATTGTCGAAAAACAAGCGGATTTCCCCCACGCTAGCGGTGATCTATCATCCCTTTTAGCCTCCATTCGTTTAGCTGCAAAAATCGTTAACCGCGAAATCAACGCAGCGGGTCTCGGTGATATCACTGGTGCTGTAGGTACGGAAAATGTCCAAGGTGAAGATCAGCAAAAGCTCGATGTTTACGCGAACGATAAGTTCAAAGCCGCGCTCGAAGCTCGTGATCAAGTGTGTGGCGTTGCCAGTGAAGAAGAAGACGAAGCAGTTGCGTTCAATAAAGAACTCAACCAAAACGCCAAATATGTAGTACTGATGGACCCACTTGATGGCTCTTCTAACATCGATGTGAACGTCTCTGTTGGTACTATCTTCTCGATTTACCGTCGTGTTTCTCCAATCGGTACTCCACCAACTGAAGAAGACTTCCTACAACCTGGTCACAAACAAGTGGCTGCGGGCTACGTAATTTACGGCTCCTCCACCATGTTGGTATACACAACTGGTAACGGCGTAAACGGCTTTACTTACGACCCATCTATCGGCAGCTTCTGTCTTTCTCATGAAAACATGATGATTCCTGATGATGGTAAGATCTACTCCATCAACGAAGGTAATTACATTCGTTTCCCTCAAGGGGTGAAGAAGTACATCAAGTACTGCCAAGAAAACGTGCCAGAAGACGGTCGCCCATACACTTCTCGCTACATTGGCTCGCTGGTTGCTGATTTCCACCGCAACCTACTGAAAGGCGGTATCTACCTTTACCCAAGCACACAAAGCCACCCACAAGGCAAGCTACGCCTGCTTTACGAATGTAACCCTATGGCATTCCTCATTGAGCAAGCTGGCGGCATTGCATCGGACGGCGTGAATCGCATTATGGACATCAAGCCTACTGAGTTGCACCAGCGTGTACCTTTCTTTGTGGGTTCGAAGAACATGGTTCGCAAAGTTGAAGAGTTCCTTGAACTGCACCGCGACGAAGAATAATTTCAGACCTTTGTCCAACGCGGCAGGTGTTTACCTGCCGCGTTTTTGTCGCTAAAGTGAAACGCGAATTTATCATCAGATGAAGCCGCTTTTGTGTGACTCATCGTTAATGAAAAGGAATATTCTAATGAGCTTAAACCATGTACCAGCAGGCAAGTCGCTGCCTGAAGATATCTATGTCGTGATCGAAATTCCTGCAAATGCAGATCCAATCAAGTACGAAGTAGATAAAGACTCTGGTGCTGTATTTGTCGACCGTTTCATGTCTGCACCAATGTTCTACCCATGCAACTATGGCTACGTGAACAATACCCTGTCTCTTGATGGCGACCCAGTCGACGTATTGGTACCAACACCATACCCACTCATGCCAGGTTCAGTCATTCGCTGCCGTCCTGTTGGCGTTTTGAAGATGACAGATGAATCGGGTGAAGATGCAAAAGTGTTTGCGGTTCCCCACTCAAAAATCTCGAAAGAGTACGAGCACATCCAAGATGTGGACGATATCCCAGAACTATTGAAAGCGCAGATCACGCAATTCTTTGAGCGTTACAAAGAGCTTGAAGCAGGCAAATGGGTGAAAGTGGATGGTTGGGCAGATGTTGCTGCCGCCAAAGCTGAAATCCTAGAATCTTACGAACGAGCTCAGAAAAAATAAGCATCACTGCTGATACAAAATTAAAAAGAGCTGCTCTAGGGCAGCTCTTTTGCTTTCATCTTACCTGTGTCAACTAGATAGGTGCGCCTGCTGAAGACATTCGTCCAGCGTCGTAGTCATGTTGAAAGAAGGGGTCAACATCATCACAAATGCCAAAATACGGCCGCCCGATAACACCGAGCATATAAGCACTTTGCTCACAATACTCTTGTTTGCCTTGCTGGTAACCCGCTTGATAAGCCATTATCAGTTCTGGCGTCGCATGGTTAACATCATCCAGCTTCGCAATTCGCTCCTCAGATAACTCCCGTAATCCATCTAAAGCTGACTGCCTACCAAACACTTGCCAATCGGTCACATTATTCGAAGTCGGTAGTGTTGTTTGTGCGCATGCAGCAAGAAGCAACGCCATTACTCCAATTACGAATGCTTTCATCGTGACTCCTTAGTGTTTAGCTCGTTGCTATTGATAATGTCAGTATAGCTCACACCTTTTGACACCAATCTCCGGAAGCGATTTCTTCGGTTAATTGCTCAGTATCTTGATATAAGTAGATCCAAGCTTGGCCAAAAGGCGTAACGATGCTCTCTCGGCGATATTCCACTGGCACATCTTCTAACCTATCTAGCTCAGATAAGGTTTCACTGTCAATCAGGTACACTTCACCTTGAATCGAGCGTTGCCCATCAGACAACGCTGGATAAGGGCCTAAGTCATACATTGCAAATTGAGCATCCGTTTCATGTAAACCAAGAAACTGCGCCGAGCGCAAATACTGATGGTTGTACTCTCCCTTGCGTAACGTGCCGTAGACAAAAATCAAATGCTGCATAACCACTCCTTAGTCATGACTGTGTATGCTTAGGTTAAAGCACTTTAATCGAACTCAAACTGATAGAGTAGGTCAACGGCGCTATCTACACCAGATACCGCTTCTAAATACAAGTCTTGCATCAATCGGTAACGCACAGTGAACTCACCTAGGGAGTTAAAGATGCCGACACCATATTTCACCTGCAAACCTGGCAGAATATAACCACTCACCGTCACTTGCGAGTCATCGCCCGACCCAGCAGTGTCCAGCTGTAAATCCTGTACGCCAAAGGCTTCACCGATTTCACCAACCACACGACCACTCTTCGCCAAGCTTAAACCAATTAAGGTAGTTGTCATTGCATTACCACCGGCTTCACCATCAATATCTTGACCACGAAGTAGATAAGAAAGTGCATTGGCTTGGTTCATCGCGGGCTCTGAGAAAATTTCTATACTCGGATCAGATGCTGGGCCTGACACTTGTACCCCCGCAATGACATCATCTTGGGTATTGTCTGGATTACGAATCGCTTTGATAGACAAGTAAGGTTGATCTGGTGGACCATTCATCAGAATCTTACCTTCTTTAATCAATAAGTCCTGACCAAACGAACGATAAGAACCGTCGACAACATTCACTTCACCAACGATGAAAGGACCTTTGTCTTTTTGTGTCACGTTTAGGTTCCCTTTCAACCCACCTTTTAAACCAAAAGCGGCAAGTTGGAAGTCATCACCAATTTTAATGTTGATGTTCGTTTCCACATCAAACGGCATCGCAGCCACATCGTCCACTGGCTGCAAGTTTTTATCGAGAATAACGGTATCACTCGATACGCCTACCGCACTTGGTGGAAGCTCTTCGACGACAATTCTGCCCCATGGCAAATTAATATCACCCTCAATTTTCGCAAGCTGAGGGGTCACATCTATTGTCATGTCAGGCTCCACTTTGATTTTTACCATTGGAGGCAAATCAACATTGAGCTCTTTAGCAAATACACGCGCTTTAGTGCGCCAGTTCTGTAAGTCCTGCCAGTCGGCATCACCGGTAACGTTCAACTCACCATCCGGGGTTAAAATTCCGGCATCCAAGTCCGCTTGATGGCCTTTAAAGTTGATGACGACCTGCCCTGAGTTTATATCTATCGGTGTGACTTCACCCTGTAGCTTCATTTGGTCAATCAAGAACTGGCCGTTCACCTTCGGATGCATGACGTCACCTGATATCGCTAGGTCAGTATTCATGTTTGCTTTAAACAAGCTGTACTCACCAATCAACGGTGCCAAGAAATCCAAGTGGAACGTAGAGAGTGAAACCTTACCATCAATAGTGGGCTTTTCAGACGAGACATTCAGTAAAGAAACCTTACCAGACAAGTCACCGTTATCTTTCACATCAAATAGCCACTCGGCATCAAGCTTGTCTTTCGCTAATGCTGCTTTAAAGTTGAAGCTTTCCCAACCGACTTTAATTGGCTGTTCAAGCGCTTGTTCAACTTGGCCTTTTGGCATATTGACACTTAAGGTTACTTCAGGCTTTTTCTCTGGTGCCCATTTAGCAAAAGCCTGTGCATTAACCGAGCCTTGCAGCTTGGTTTCTGGCGGCAGGAATTGTTTGATTTGGTCAAAATCAAAATCATTGATAGCTAACTTCGCCTGGCCACTCTTACCGACACTAATGTCTTCGGTTAGACATACGCTCGACTCCGCTTGCAACCAACAATGCGCTTGAACGTTCGCGATCTGTTTGTCGATATTGACCTTCACCGCGGTCGATTTTTGCAACGCCCACGGGCCTTGTTGCGAGCTCAGCGTCAAGCGGCGCAGCGCCCCATTCCAAATCATTTCTGGTTTCTGCTGGAATGTCCCTTCAATTTCTAAACTGGTCGACACCAGGTCAGACACTACATCGAGCGTCAGTTGATGCAGTTTTTCATCCCCAGAGACTTCAAGGTCAGCACTATCAACTTTTATGTCGTCATAGGTAATGTTGTTCGCAATTAGGCTTATGTTCGCTTTTGGTGCTGGCAGAGGCTTCACATCACCCTTTAAGGTGATCGTTTCTACGTTCGCCTGTTGCTGCCAGTTTATCTGATTTAAAGCGAGATCAAGATTGATGTCTGGTTCTTTCAAGCTACCACGTAGTGCGACTTTACCTTGCATTTTACCTGCAAGATCCGGAACACTTTTCGCAAAATCAGGGAAGTTAACCTCAACATCCATCAGAATTTGCTTATCGATCTTACCCTTTGCACTGAGTTGGTTTGGACCATGAGAAAGCGCTAAACCCTGAGTGGTAAGTTGGATGTCTTCGCCTTTGCCGTTTTTATCAGACGCTTCAAGTTGCCCTTCAACATTCAGCGGATACCCTCGCAAAATGCCGTCAATGTCTAACTTAGGCAAACTGACTTGCCAACCGCCTTGTTCTGTTAACGACCCCGAAGTCGAAAGGTTACCGCTGATATCCCCTTCAGCTTCTTTCCATTGTAAACCTGGTTGAATGTTTTTCAGGTTTAAGTCAGCTTGCCAGTTGATTGGCGCAGCCCAATTGGCCATGACTTTCCCAGAGAGTTCGCCTCCCAGGGTTTTCACTACAAGGCTTTCGAGGTCAATTTGCTCTAACGTACCTTTGCCGTTTAGTGCGACATCAACGGCGGGAATATCTTTGCCTGACGCTTTGGTTTCTAATGCGACTTCGTAGCCATCAAGTGAGCCTTTTGCCGCCAAGCTTGGTACAGAAACCTGGTAATCGCTTTGTCCAAATAGCGGCCATTGCGCCTGTACATTTTTAATCGCGACATCAAACGGTAACTGCGTTTTAAGCAGTTGAATATCACCTTTGATCTCCGCTTGTACAAGCTCAGAAAGCGTAGCATTTAGTGACAAATCACCAACCGAACCCGAGACCAAAAGCGACAGTTTTTGTCCCTTCGCATCCGCTTGCTTCACTAACGCGTCCAGTTGCGCTTTGATAGGGTAATCAGAAGAAAGCGTCACTTGTGTGCTCAACTTGCCTTCCACTTCTGGCATGTCGAGCTCTAATGTTTTGACATCAACACGCTCACCGCCTGCTCTTGCAACCAAACCAAGATGATTGACGATCACTGGCGTTTCACCTGCCAGTTTGAAATTGTGAATATCAAGACGACGCGCTTCCACCGTCAGCGGAATCCATACTTCGGGTAACACAATATCTTGCGGCGTAGCATCGGCTTCTTTCGGCTCTTCAACAACCGCTTCAGGTTCAGCTTCACTTGGTGCTAAAGCCACATTAATGTCTTTCAACGCGGTAGGTGCGATCACCAAACGATCGCCTTGCATCGACAAAGCGGTCGAGAATGTTTGCCAATCAATTTGATTGCCCAGCACATTGACATTGATATCATTAAAGCTGACTTTATTAACAAAAATTGGCACTGGCGTACTGATAGAACGCAGTGGTGGTGTTTCCTCTTGCTCCTCGCTTGCTGGCGGTAGCTCAGGCATCTTAAAGTCAAGCCCCTGCAGTCTTAACTCATCGACACAAACCTTAGGGTCAAAGAAACAGCGGAAGTTCACTGCCAAAGCTAAACGCTCGACTTTGGCATCGATATTCAAAGACTCATCGACAAAACTGACGTTATGCAGTTCGAAGCGAGGAAACAATGAACCCTGCACTTTTTCAATCTGCAATTGTGGTAGTGCTTTTTCGGCTCCCCACAAGGCAAATTTGAGGCCTGGGTGGGTAAATAAAACTGTCGCGACAATAATGATGAGCAACAGCAATAGACCAATCAAACTGAGCGACAGCCATTTGGTCCACTTAAACATCATTTTGATCATAGCTCAGGCCCCAATGAGAAGTGGATACGAAACTCTCGTTCTGGTTTTGCATCCAACCCCCATGCAAAATCAAAACTAACAGGGCCCACCGGAGACGCCCAGCGGATACCAACACCAGCACCTGATTTCCAATCTGGTGTTTCATTAAACGCATCACCAATATCGTAAAACGTTGCAGCCCACCAGTTTCCATAAACACGATATTGGTATTCTAATGTACTGCTAACAATGTATTTACCACCCGTCAAAGCACCACTCTCATCCACAGGTGAAATAGATTCATAGCCGTAACCACGAATATTATTGTCACCACCTGCGAAGAAACGCAGCGACGGTGATAGCTTTTCAAGTTCATCGGTAATATTCGCACCACCTTCTAAGCGGAACAAACCACGATGATTCTCTCCAATACCACGAATCCAAGAAGTCGAGCCAATTAAGCGGAGCACTCTAGTTTCAGAAAGCATAGCGGTATCACCATACTCAACAGTGATGCTTTGCTTGTCTCCCCACATTGGCATATTGCCCCCTCGAACCCTAGTCCGAGAAAATGTCGCACCTGGAAGTACGAAGTTGAATTCATCATCTTGTAAACCTTGCGTAAAGCTCTCGTACAAATGACGAACATAAACGGTATTATGCCAACCACCGTCTGCTAACCAATGACGTTCCACTGCAAGGTTAGACTCGATACTCTGCGTGTCACGGTTGTCTAGGTTTTTAAGCCCATATTGAACTTGATAATAATCGTTAGCGACATCTTCTAAAGGAATTTTGTAAGAAGCAGTCACGGTTTGCTCTGGCTTAGATAGGGATAAAGCAGTGTTGAAACTGTGTCCTCGGGAGCTCACCCAAGGTTTCTTCCACTTCAACGTTCCTCGAACGCCGACATCCGTTGAGTAACCAATACCCGTCTCGATCTGATTCTTCGAAGCAGGAGATAAAGACACTTTAATTGGCAAGTCTCGGCCATCATCAAGCCTATCCAATTCAGGCTCAACAAAAACTGAGGAAAACCACTCCGTATTTGATAGCTTCTGGTTAAACTCGCCCAGCTTCGAAACGTTGTATGGGTCCCCTTCTTTAAAAGGTTGTAGTGATGCGACACGGTCTTCCCAGATGTGGTTGCCAATAAAAGAAACGTCGCCAAAATTGAAACGTATTCCACTGCTGTAGTGCAAACGGACATTAGCTTCGTTCAGATCAGGGATAACCTCTAATCGACTTAGCGTAAACTCACCATTGAAGTAACCACGCTGAAGCGCCAAGTTACGAATGCCTGACTTAAGGCTGTCGTATTGGCCTTGATTCAAAACTTGACCAACTTTGAGCGGAGAGCGCTCAATAAGTTTTGCAAACTCTTCATCGTCCTTGGCCTCTCCAGTGATGACCACATCCATGACTTTCACTTTCACTGGCAAGCCCGGCTTGATGAGCACAATTAACTCATCATTCGCTTCAGGAATAGAGTATGAAATTTTTGCATGATAATACCCAAGCGCGTTAAGCGCTTCAGTGATACTTTGATCTAATCTCGCTTGAAAACGCAGAGAAGTGGAGTAATCCTTCTCTGGAATAGATGATAGATACGCACTGACATTCTCTTCTAAAGCGCCATCAATGCCTTTCAAAGTCAAAGAAACATCGGCATAGGCACCATGAGAAAAGGCAAACAGGCCAACAATGGTGGGGAGAGCTTTTTTTATCATGCTTTTATGGCTGAATGAGGTTAAGTAAACGTAAATAATGATAACGCCAATTAGATTCTAAGTCTGTAATATTAATAGGTTTAACGCGGTCTATGTCATCACAGCATCAGATACAGACGAAATGAAAAAGTTCGCAAATTTAAGACACGTATTGAAGGACAAATACCATGCTCAACAAACAAACATTGATCAGTATAGAAGATGCCTTGCCAGGTAGAGATCAACCAATGCAGATTGACGATCATCATTTTGTAAATAAATCTAACCTAAAGGCGCCTCTTGCGTCACACCAACAGCAGATTTTGCTCGGAATGGGCTGTTTTTGGGGCGCTGAGCGCGTATTTTGGCAACTCGACGGCGTTGTATCTACTTCAGTCGGTTACGCTGGGGGTTACACACCCAATCCCACGTATGAAGAAGTCTGTACGGGTAAAACGGGTCATACAGAAGTCGTACGAGTCGTTTTCGATGAACGCGTCATCTCATTAGAAAAGCTACTGGCTGTTTTTTGGGAAAAACACGACCCAACTCAGGGAATGCGTCAAGGTAACGACTTAGGTACTCAATATCGTTCTGCAATTTACACTTATTCGACGGAGCAACTCGAGAGCGCAGAGAAATCGAAACTCTTGTATCAGCAAGCACTGCAAGAAGAGCAGCGCGCGAACATCACCACCGAAATACAACCAGCAGGTCCGTATTACTTTGCGGAAACCTACCACCAGCAATATTTGGCGAAAAACCCTGATGGTTACTGTGGCATCGGAGGAACGGGAGTTTGCTTCCCACCAAGCCTCCAAGGATAAACCTAACCAGCAACAAAAAGAGCGACCGATATGGTCGCTCTTTTCTAAATCTAAGTGGGTACCAAGCTAACTAAGCCGATAATGATGCTATCACTTGGTTGACTTCTTTAAAGATGGTGAGCCTTTTATGATCGTTGACGTCAGGTAGTAACACTTTGCCATTGTCGAACTGAAAACAGCCAACCCCAACAATAAAAAACTGACCTTTGAACAACGTTTTAACAAAACGGGCCACTTGTAATGGTCGATATACAGCAAACTCACGTAGCATAACTCACCTCAATTCCTTTGAGAAAACACGGATTGCTTATTTTTCCTCTGCAATCTTAATGCGCAATTTGCGACGGAAATCATTTTAGCAAATTCTAAATATAACGCAAGATTACACCACTCCATACGTTAAATAAATGTTATCAACGGTCCTACAAATTTCTAAGATCTGGATATATACTGGAAGCTTCCAAACCTCGTACGGAATATAACAATATGAAAACTAAGACTCTCCTACCTCTACTACTGGCCTTAACGCCAAGCTTGACCTTTGCACACAACTTGTCAGTGGGTAAAAGCGTTCCTCCTGTCAATGTTGCCGCTTACGGCGAGATTGTTTTACAAGGCGAAGGCGTTGCATACCAACCCTGGGCAACTCAACATATGCAAGGCAAAGTTCGTGTTATTCAAGCCATCGCAGGCCGTAGCAGTTCAAAAGAGATGAATGCCCCTTTAATGTCGGCAATAACAGCGGCAAATTTTCCACAAGAAAGCTACCAGACGACGACTATCATCAACCAAGATGATGCAATTTGGGGGACAGGCTCTTTCGTGAAGTCTTCAGCTCAAGACAGCAAAAAAGAGTTTCCTTGGTCATCCATGGTTCTTGATGAAAATGGCGTAGTTGCTAATACTTGGGACCTGAAAGAAGAAAGCTCGGCCATTATTGTTCAAGACAAAACGGGCAAAGTTCTGTTTGTCAAAGAGGGCGCACTTGAGCAAGATGAGATAACAAAAGTCATTGAGCTTATTAAACAGAACATCTAGCTTCATTGAATGGCTCCTTATTCTTGTTGTAAGGAGCTATATGAATTTGATTAGAAGCATGGGCAGTGATAACTCTGCTCTTTATAAGTGCGACACTTCCACAGAGAGTATTACCAATATTTTTCGGCACGCATGTGTGGAGTTAAATTTTTCTGCTAGCCAACAAAAGAGTGAACTTTTATTCATTATGGGTGTTATATTATAACAGTCGGTAAGAGGAGCTCAGATGTACCACCACCAGCAAAAAACACTAAGATATTGGTATCGCACTGCTTTATTTTTCAGTGTTGCGTTGCTGATCGCTTGGAACTTTGCGGTTGTACTTCATCAAGTCGATCTGACGCCCGACCATCATACCCATCATCATTGCCAATTATTTTCTGGTGTTCAGCACGGTATAGCAAAGGTACAACCTACCCTCTCTACACCGACTTTTACGCGCGCCCAGCATCATCATGTTTTTTTGCATCTCGTGTACGGCGAAGAAGTTCTTGGCGCTGCTCGTGCCCCTCCTTATTTTGCTTAATTTCCAAACTATTCCACACTCAAAATTATTGAGTTCATTTCCGCACCTAGTGTGTCAGGAACAATAACTTAGTGAAACTCGAATCTGAGCAATACCGCCTTTGGTTAATGCCAGTAAAATTAGGAAAAATACAATGTCATCAAAACACGTTTTAGCCCTTGCTATTGGCCTCACTTTATCGACAGCAGCGAATGCAAACGAATACCGCCAGCATGGTGCTCATGTGCATGGTCACGTCGAGTTTAATATCGCCCAAGATGGCAAAGATCTGTTAGTAGAGATTACAGCTCCTGGAGCTGATGTTGTGGGTTTCGAACATGCTCCAGAAAACGCGCAACAAGAGCAAGCGCTTAAACAAGCCGTCGCTACACTCGAAGACAGCAACGCATTGTTCGCTATTAACTCACAAGCTGATTGTAATGTTGAAGAAGCTTACGTGAGCCACAACCTAAGCGAAACTCATGAGGAACATGATCATAGTGAGCACGACCATGATGACCATGCACATCACGATCATGAAGGGCACGAACACTATGATCATAATGAACATCATGATAAACATGACCACCATGACGATCATGATGAGGCGCACGATCATGGCGGTCACGGTGAATTTTCGGTGCAATATCGCTTCAGTTGCGAACAAGTTAATCAGCTTAGCCAAATCCAAACCGATTGGTTTAACCAGTTCCCAACTACAGAGTCCATCAGCGTCAATATATTCACTGATACCATGCAATCAGCAATTAAATTAAGCAAAGATAACACCCAAATCGTAATCAAATAACACGAGTGGCGTGTAAGTACCTACTTACACGCCAAAGCTTTGGTGATTTAATATGACTGAAACCACACCAAATGTTGTCGAGCTAGAGGATGCCCAATTTTTCTGGCCCGGTTCAATCAACGCAACCATCCACATCCCTAAATTACACATTACACAAGGCGAGCATGTGTTTATCAAAGGTCCAAGTGGCTGCGGTAAATCGACCTTGCTCGCTTTGTTGACGGGGATTAACACATTAACTTCAGGCTCTCTATCTGTACTCGATACTGACCTTGCTAGTTTAAGTGCCAGTCAGAGAGACCGCTTTCGCGCCAATCATATTGGCTACATCTTTCAACAGTTCAATTTATTGCCGTACCTTAACGTACTTGAAAACGTATTATTGCCATGTCAGTTCAGTAAAATACGACGTGACCGTGCCCATTTAGGTGCCTCATCTCAAACGTTAAATGAACAGGCTCAGGCCCTACTAGAACGACTGCACCTGCCAAACGAGCTTCATACACGCCCTGTCTCTGAATTGAGTATTGGTCAACAACAACGTGTGGCTGCGGCTCGAGCTCTGATAGGACATCCAGAGTTAGTGATCGCTGACGAACCAACCTCAGCTTTAGACTATGACAATCGCAAAGCATTTATTGAGCTCCTTATGGAGCAAGCGAATCAAGCCAATGCCACACTGGTATTCGTTAGCCACGACCCAACACTCGAACCCTTATTCGATCGCACGCTCAATCTACCCGACATTAATCAAGTATCTAGCCTAGGAGCCATATCATGAGTGCTGTTGTAAAGCTCGCCTGGAAAAGCTTGATGAACCGCAAAGCGACGGCAATTCTAACCATCATGACCGTTGCGATTTCAGTGGTACTCCTCTTGGGCGTCGAGCGTATCCGAACTCAAGCCAAGGATAGCTTCGCTAATACAATTTCAGGCACTGACCTCATTATTGGTGGACGCTCTGGGCAAGTGAACCTATTGCTCTATTCTGTGTTTCGTATTGGTAATGCGACCAACAACATCGATTGGAAAAGCTACCAAGAGTTTGCCAATCATCGTTCAGTCGATTGGGCTATTCCAATCTCGCTTGGCGACTCGCATAAAGGCTTCCGAGTTATGGGAACCAATCACAGTTACTTTGAGCATTACAAGTTTGGAAGTAAGCAACCACTAACATTTAGCAAGGGTAGAGAATTCCATGGTTTATTTGAAACCGTGCTAGGTTCTGATGTCGCTAAACAACTTGGTTATGATATCGGTAGCGAAATCATCATTGCCCACGGCATTAGCGACGTTGGCTTTAGCCGTCATGACAATCTGCCATTTAAAGTTGTCGGTATCCTTGCACCTACAGGAACACCAGTCGACAAAACTGTCCATGTATCATTGGAAGCCATCGAAGCCATTCACGTCGGATGGGAAAGTGGTGCGCGTTTGGGCCCGACACCCAAGGCACAAGATCTCAAAAACAGAGACTTTCAGCCCAAACAAATTACCGCTATGCTCGTTGGTTTGAAATCTCGTATTCAAACTTTCGCCCTGCAAAGACAAATTAACACCTACCCCAAAGAGCCGCTCAGCGCCATTATGCCCGGCGTTGCGTTGCATGAGTTATGGGGAATGATGTCGGTTGCAGAGCAAGCCCTAATGGCAGTATCTGGTTTTGTCGTGATCGCAGGGTTGTTAGGTATGTTAAGCAGTCTATTAACTAGCCTACAGGAACGCCGCCGTGAAATGGCGATTTTGCGTGCCATGGGAGCAAGGCCTCGTCATGTTTTCTCACTCTTAATTAGTGAAGCCAGCTTGCTTACTGCTGCTGGTATTATTACTGGCGTTACTGGGCTGTATGCCATTCTTGCTATCGCGCAGCCGATCATCCAACAGCACTATGGAATACATCTCACCTTAAGCATCTTATCTACTTATGAGTGGATGCTATTAGGTTTCGTACAATGCGCTGGTATTGTGATTGGTTTCATTCCCGCACTCCGCGCCTACCGACAGTCACTGAGTGACGGAATGACAATAAGGATTTAATAAAATGTGGAAAAAAATACTCGCAAGTTGCTTGCTGGTCGTCGCATTCACAGCGCCTGTTATGGCCAGCGAAGAACCATTGAAGCTTGACTGGATTGACCTTGTTCCAGAAAAAGAGCGTAAATTGTTCGACAGTATAGGCATGCCCGCATCTGATCACAGTGGTGGTGCAGCCCAGCAGTCCAAGATTGGTAACGTTCGACCAGAACTGAACGGAAGCCAAGTTAAAATTCCGGGGTTTGTTATCCCACTTGAAGGTGATGCCGATACCGTCACCGAATTTTTATTGGTGCCATATTTTGGAGCTTGTATTCACGTGCCACCACCGCCTCCAAACCAGATCATTTACGTGAAGTTTCCGAAAGGCGCGCCTGTTCAAGAGTTGTGGGATGTTATATATGTGGTTGGAACGTTGAAAACCGAGACGATAAACCACGAACTGGCAGAAACGGCTTACGTTATTGAGGGTTCAGAAATAGAAGCCTACGACGATATGTAATTTAAGTCGTCGATAAGCCTCGCTACACCTAAGGCGTCACACTGGCGCCTTTTTTAGCTTTGTGCTACACGATATAACGAGATAAATACGCTAATACGCCCACATAAATAACCAAAAGAAACGCTATCGACAGGTGCTTTTTGAGTTTACCTGCTTCTGAGAACTTCATAGCCCCTCCAAAATAACGATAACAATTTTAACAACTCATTATCATTTTGAATAGCCCTATTCGTTCAAAAACTGAGAACTCCTGTCTGGTCGCTTGGTCAGATAAGGTGTAAATTTAAACGTGCGAACCGCGCAGTTCTTGGTAGGAAAACGAATGGCAGACCCGACAAAGCAACCTGTTGTCATCGAACATCAGTCAGACACAAAAAAAAATACGCAACAAGAAAAGAAACAAGGCTACATAAAAGACAGTGCTAGTAAGGTAAAAACCATTGCCCAAATACACGGTCTTGACGCCTTACTGCAAACCGAACCGCCAGCCAAATCTGCGTTTGAAAGAGCCCAATTGCGAGAGCAAAGACGCCAAGAACAGCGACAAAAAAACTTAGAACAGATTTTAAAATTAGCGCACAGTTCATGCCGAGATGAGACAGCGGGAGAGCCAGACCAAGATTGGTTGCATCGATTTTTTGAGATGGCTCAAGACATCCATAACAGCGCGATGCAAAAGCTATGGGCTCAAGTGATGAAGCGTGAAGTGACCAATCCGGGTTCAACGTCCATGAAAGCGTTGAAAACCCTCAAAGACATGTCACCAAAGGAAGCACAAACTCTGCAAAGAGCCGCCTCTTTAGCGTGCAGTTTTGGAGGGGATCACAGCAGAAAACTGCTGATTGGTTACAAAGCGCAAGGAGGAATATTTAGCTTCGGCAAGCGAGACGTCGCCAACAGCCTAAATATGGGAAGTTTTCAACTGCCGTATTCAAGCTTGTTGCTCTTAATTGAATTAGGGCTGCTGCACAGTGCCGAACTTGAATCTGGCGAAATTAGTATCGAGACACCGTTGGCCCTCACCTACCAAGGTAAAAACTTGTCACTGAACGTAAACAGCAAAGGTGTCCGCCTTTTATATTACCGCTTCACACCCACAGGTAATGAGCTCTGTACCTTGCTCGGAAACAAACCACATGCCGAATACTACGATCAAATGCTTGCACTGTTAAATCATAGATTTAGTGTCCATAGTGAAGCTAAAAGTACGGTTCATCATACCGTCTAGCCAGCTTGAGAAGCATTTGATCACCTATGATCCAAATACTTCTCAAGCAGCTCAAAGAGCTTTAGGTCACCTATGATCTAAATGCTTTTTTATCGGATCACACCGCGTTGTTTAAGATCGATTAAGCACAAATCTACCAGCTCATCGACACTCTTTTCTCCCGCGGGCAAATCGATTTCAGGGTTCTCTGGCGCTTGATATTCCGAATCAATACCAGTGAAATTAGGAATCTCTCCCGCACGGGCTTTACGGTATAAACCCTTAGGATCTCGACCTTCGCAAACCTCTAGAGATGCATTGACATACACTTCGATAAACTCGCCTTCTGGCAATAAATCGCGCACTAACTTCCGCTCTGCACGATGCGGTGAAATAAACGCCGACAGAACAATTAAACCCGCATCTGCCATCAACTTCGCCAGTTCACCAATGCGACGAATGTTCTCGCGACGGTCCTGTTCAGAAAAACCTAAATCGCTACACAAACCATGCCGTACATTGTCACCATCCAATAAATAGGTGTGGTAACCCAATGCTGCAAGGCGATTTTCCAACGCCCCCGCTACGGTTGATTTACCCGCTCCAGATAAACCAGTGAACCACAATACGGCAGGTTTTTGCTTCTTTAATTCAGCACGAAACTGTTTATCAACCGAATGCTGGTGCCAAACAATGTTTTCATCTTTTACCGTCGTTTCGGCAGTCATAACATATCCTTGTAAATATCGGAATTAAAACGGGAAAAAGACCGGGATCAAAGTAAGTACTAATACAGAGTACACAATCGAAATTGGCACTCCAATTCTCACGTAGTCGGTCAATTTGTAATTTCCTACGCTGTACACCAGCAGGTTAGTTTGGTAACCGTAGGGAGAGATAAAGCTCGCACTCGCGCCGAACAAAACCGCCATGATGAATGGCATCGGATCCACGCCATAACCCACCGCCATGCTATAGCCGATAGGAAAAGAAAGCGCAGCCGCGGCATTGTTTGTCACCAATTCAGTGAGTACCAATGTCATGATATAAGTCGCCACCAAGGCACCAAATACTCCCCAGCCATTAAACGCTTCAATAAACATCACTCCCATTCTTTCTGACAATCCAGAAGAGATCATCAGTTGAGCAATAGACAAAGCGGAACCGACAATCACGACGATATCGATCGGAAAACGGCGGCGCAGTTCTGAAATCTGCACAATACCAAACGCAATAAGCGCGATAAGGTACGCAGCTAGACCTTTAATAATCGGTACTAACTCTAATAGAGCGCATCCAATTACGGCTGCAAAGCCCAGTAATACAATAGAAGACTTATTCGTATCAAGCCGAGCGCTAGAGTCCAAGTCATGCACTAAAACAAACTCTTTACGATGAGCTCGGCGTTCAGACTCAAAACGCTTTCCTGGAACCAGAACTAACGTGTCTCCTGGCGCTAAGGTAATACTACCCAAGCCACCTTCTAGGCGTTCGTGGCCTCGGCGAATCGCCACAACAACGGCATCGAATCGGTCGCGGAATCGGCTCTCTTTGAGGGTTTTGTAGCAAAATGTCGCCGACGAGCTCACCACAACTTCGATAAAGTTTTGCCCATTTAAGTGCTGCTGACCAAACAACTTGAGGCCCGGAATTTCTTGCAGGGTAGCGACGCTCTCAACATCGCCACAAAATAACAGACGGTCTTTTGCATTGAGCACAAAATCCGGTCCCACAGAAGAAACAGTAACACCATCGCGCACCACTTCTGCAAGAAACAGTTTGCGCAGCGCACGTAAATTATTCTCGCTGATCGTACGCCCAACTAGCGGTGAGCCTGGCTCAACGCGAGACTCAAGAAAGTAAGGTAAATCTTCTTGGTTTTGATCATCATAATTCGGTAGCAAGTAGCTAAGCGGGATAAGAATCAGCATCCCTCCCACCAGCACAGCCAAACCTATCATCGTAGGTGTAAAAAAGCTCAGGCTCGGTAAGCCTGCGTCTTCGACAAAGCTGTTGATGATTAAGTTAGTCGACGTACCAATCAAAGTTAACGTGCCACCAAAAATGGCGGCATAAGACAAGGGAATAAGTAATTTCGAAGGTGCATGCTGCTGATTACGCTTAATCGCCCCAATCAATGAGACAACCACAGCGGTATTATTCGTAAATGAAGAGAGCAAGGCTGTCGATACACCGAGCTTAGCAATCACGCTGCCTAACTGGCCCTCAGAGATACTTCGGCTCACCCAACTGATCAGCAGTGTTTTTTCTAGAGCACAGGATGCAAGAATCAATAGAACCAGGGTTAACAATGAAGAGTTGGTAAAATTGGATGCGATAGTGGCTGAATCCATCATCCCAGCCATGAATGCAATAAAAGCGGCACCCGCAAAGACGTAACTAGGCTTAATTTTCGTGACAAGCAAGCAAGTGATAATGCCAAGCAAAATCGCTAACACAAACCCTTGTTCCCACATAGCCTTTCCTTACCAAATAGCCCCAAAGGGCACAACAACGACTCATTTATCCATGAGACACCGACAAACGAGTAAACAGACAAAAATCAGCGCAAGCGAAAAGAACATCAGAATGCTCGGTTTTCTTGGGCTCCACCGAAGCATTCTGGTATTAGGAGAATACCTAACGACATTTCGCAATTCAGTTAGGTAGCGACGCCCCAAGTACAACAGCAGACAGTGTCTGAAATTATCGTACTTGGGTGAGCCAGTTACTTTTTCAGAAACTGGCTGACGTCTTTTGCTTCCCAGTGTGGGAAGTGTTTACGGACAAGCGCATTAAGCTCAACTTCAAACGCAGAGATGTCCGTCAAATCGCGCTCAACTACGGCGAGGCTCTCTTTAACCATGCCGGCACCAACCGTCACGTTCGTCAGACGATCGATAATGATAAAGCCACCGGTATCTGCACAGTCTTGATAATTGTCCAGCGCGACTGACTCATTAAGAGACCATTCACACAAACCAATACCATTCAATGGCAGCTCTGCCGAGCTATGAGTCGAGAGATTATTAATGTCATATTGATGACGAATCGCTTCAACATGACCTACGGTTTTCTTACCTGCGATTTTGATGTCATAGTCACGACCCGGTTGCAGGGGTTGCTCTGTCATCCACACCACATCGGCAAGCAAATGGTTTGTGGTTTCCACTTGAGCATTATCTAGAACAATCAAATCGCCACGGCTAATATCGATCTCATCGCTTAGCGTCAGAGTGACAGCTAATCCGGCACGAGCTTCTTCGATATCACCATCAAAGGTCACAATACGTGCCACAGTTGACGTTTTACCCGATGGCAATGCTTTAATGGCATCACCGACTTTGATCGAACCAGAAGAAATGGTCCCCGCAAAACCACGGAAATCGAGGTTAGGACGATTAACGTATTGCACAGGGAAGCGGAATTCACCCGCGCCTTTTTCTTGATCCACATCGACCGTTTCAAGAAGCTCAAGCAATGATGGGCCTTTAAACCAAGTCAGGTTTTGGCCTTTATCCACCACATTGTCCCCTTCAAGCGCTGAGATCGGGATGATTTGAATATCAATATCCCCTGTCAGATTCTCAGAGAACTTCAGATACTCATCGCGGATCTCTTCAAAGCGCTCTTGGGAGTAATCCACTAAGTCCATCTTGTTGATCGCCACAACAAAGTGCTTCAAGCCCAACAGGTTGGAAATGAAAGAGTGACGACGAGTTTGATCGAGAATGCCCTTACGTGCATCAACCAGAATCACAGCTAAGTCACATGTCGATGCACCTGTAGCCATGTTACGTGTGTACTGCTCGTGTCCAGGAGTATCTGCAATGATGAATTTACGTTTCTGCGTCGAGAAATAGCGGTAAGCCACATCAATCGTGATCCCCTGCTCACGCTCAGCTTGTAAGCCATCGACCAACAACGCAAGGTCAGGCTTTTCACCCGTGGTACCCACACGTTGGCTGTCTGAGTGCACTGCCGCTAGCTGATCTTCATAAATTTGTTTTGAGTCATGGAGTAAGCGACCGATTAATGTACTTTTACCGTCATCCACCGAGCCACAAGTCAAGAATCTAAGTAACGACTTGTACTGGTGTTGTGTTAAATAGCCTTCGATACCAAGCTCGGCTAATTGAGCTTCAACTGCACTGTTCATTATCTTTCCTTAGATCCTTTAGAAGTAACCTTGACGTTTCTTAAGCTCCATCGATCCTGACTGATCGTGGTCGATCGCTCGGCCTTGGCGCTCACTCGACGTTGCCACCAGCATCTCTTCGATAATGCCAGTTAAAGTGTTTGCTTCAGACTCGATGGCCCCAGTCAATGGATAACAACCAAGGGTACGGAAGCGCACACTCTTCTCTTCAATCACTTCACCCGGTTGAAGCTCCATACGATCATCATCAACCATGATCAGCATGCCATCGCGTTCAACAACTGGGCGTTTGTCCGCGAGGTAAAGCGGCACGATCTCGATGTTTTCTAAATAGATGTATTGCCAGATATCAAGCTCAGTCCAGTTAGACAGCGGGAATACACGAATGCTCTCACCCTTATTGACCTGGCCGTTGTACGTCTTCCATAGCTCAGGACGTTGGTTTTTAGGATCCCATGTATGGTTCTTATCGCGGAATGAATACACGCGCTCTTTCGCCCGTGATTTCTCTTCGTCGCGGCGCGCACCACCAAAGGCCGCATCAAAACCGTACTTGTTCAGCGCTTGTTTTAAGCCTTGAGTCTTCATGATGTCAGTGTGCTTAGAAGAACCATGAACAAACGGACTACAGCCCATGGCTAGACCTTCTGGATTCTTATGTACCAAAAGCTCAAAACCGTATTTGGCCGCGGTGCGATCACGAAATTCAATCATCTCGCGGAACTTCCAATCGGTGTCAACATGCAGCAATGGAAATGGAATCTTACCTGGGTAAAAAGCTTTACGCGCAAGGTGCAGCATCACTGATGAGTCTTTACCAATCGAATACATCATGACTGGGTTATCAAACTCAGCCGCAACTTCACGGATGATGTGGATACTCTCCGCTTCGAGTTGTTTAAGGTGAGTTAAACGTTGTTGGTCCATGTTTTGTATTTCCTTTTTAAGCTTGAAGGCGCATTACGTCTCTAATCTTTGGTCTGAAATTATATGGAGTTGGCAATAGCACTTTTGTTGAATTCAGTACTAGACAAAAACCAGTCTAACTTTTGAGACAGCCGCACTACCTCTCCGACAACAATCAAAGATGGCGATTGTGCTTCCTTCGATAAATCAGAGAGTTGGGAGAGTTCTCCCGTAAATACTTTTTGTTGAATCTGCGTGCCACGCTCAATAATGGCAATCGGAGTCGACGCTGAACGGCCATGCTTAATGAGTTGATTCTGAATATAGTGTGATTTCATCAGCCCCATGTAGATCACTAAAGTCTGATTCCCACGCGCCAACGTGGACCAATCCATCTCATCACTTTCTTCTTTCAAGTGGCCAGTCACAAAGATGGCCGATTGCGCATAATCACGATGAGTCAGTGGAATACCAGCATAAGCGGTTGCGCCAGCTGCTGCGGTAATGCCAGGGACAACTTGAAAACGAACGCCGGCATCAGCAAGCACTTCTAACTCTTCACCACCACGACCAAATACAAACGGATCCCCACCTTTAATGCGCACTACTTTGTAGCCCTGCTTGGCAAAATCCACCAAAAGCTGATTCGTCTTCTCCTGCGGCACACTGTGATGCCCAGCTCGCTTCCCAACGCACACCAAAATCGTATCGCTTGGAATCAATGCCATGATTTCTTCAGACACCAAGTAGTCGTACAAAACCACGTCAGCTTGCTGCAAGCAGTTCAGTGCTTTCACCGTCAGAAGTTCAGGATCGCCTGGTCCTGCACCTACTAAGGCGACTTCACCAGGCTGTAGCGATTGCTTTGCAAAACGAGTAACACCAGCGACTGGGTTGTCAGAAACTAACCGGGGCTTTGGTTTAGGAAAAGAAGTGACTGAATCGTTCGTTGCCATGTGCTTGCTCATCGTCCATTGATATCGTTATGCAAGCATTATGGCGGGGCGTTTATATTACCTGAAATTCTAAAATTTCATTTTTTATTCAAAAATCTGCTAAGAAGTTTTTGTTTGGTCTCATTCAAAAGCGTGAAAAAGTCGGCGGTTAATATGAATAAGGTTCAGTAAACTGATTAATGTTCACAGTTTTCTGTATCTTTATCATCGAGTTGCATCCGTGTTTGATACATTACGCAGTACGATTTCCCCTTATCATTGAATTGGAGCACCAAATGAAAGTGGCAGTTCATCCTATTTCCCTCGCAGTATTAAGTGGCATGCTAACGCTTGCTGGCCCAACAATGGCCGATACCATCAAGCTTCGTATTATCGAAACCACCGACATTCACACCAACGTGATGGATTACGATTACTACAAAGACCAACCATCACAGCAAATCGGTTTAAGTCGCGCAGCGACAATAGTGAAACAAGCTAAGTCCGAGACAGAAAACACGGTACTAGTAGATAACGGTGATTTAATTCAGGGCAGCCCAATGGGCGATTACATGGCGGCAAAGGGGATTAATCCTGGCGACGTGCACCCAGTCTACAAAGCGATGAACCAGCTAGACTACGATGTGGGCAACATTGGCAATCATGAGTTCAACTATGGCTTAGATTTCCTACAAACGACGTTGAAGGGTGCAAACTTCCCTTACATCAATGCAAACGTATTTGATAAACAAACCGGTGAGCATTACTTCAAGCCTTACCTCATCAAAACTCACACATTTAAAGACACAAACGGCGAAGCGCATCAAATAAAAGTGGGTTACATCGGCTTTGTACCACCACAAATTATGGTGTGGGATAAGAAGAACTTAGAAGGCAAAGTCTTTGCTAAAGACATTAAGGAAACAGCAGAGAAACTGATTCCTCAAATGAAGAAAGAAGGCGCAGACGTGATTGTGGCGATTCCACACTCGGGCATTTCTACTGATCCATACAAACTAGGCGCTGAAAACTCTGTTTACTACCTCACAGAAGTTGAAGGTATTGATGCGATTGCTTTTGGTCACTCTCACGCCGTCTTCCCAGGGAAAGACTTCGCAAACCTACCTGGTGTTGATATAAATAAAGGGACCATCAATGGTGTAACGTCCGTGATGCCGGGCCGCTGGGGAAGTCACGTAGGTGTGATGGATTTGATGCTGAAAGAGAAAGACGGCAGATGGCAAGTCGTCGAAGGCCAAGCAGAAGCACGCCCTATCTTCGATAAAGTAAATAAGAAGTCATTAGCTAAAGCCGATGCAGATATTGTGAAAGCGTTAGAAGAAGATCACAAAGGCACTCGTGAATTTGTAAACCAACCAATCGGCAAAGCAAATGATGTCATGTACAGCTTCTTGGCATTAGTGCAGGACGACCCCACCATTCAAATCGTTAACCTTGCTCAGAAAGACTACGTAGAACGCTTTATTCAAGGCGACCCAGACCTTTCTGACATTCCAGTACTGAGTGCGGCAGCACCATTTAAAGTCGGCGGTCGTAAGAACGATCCGAATAACTTTACAGAAGTAGAATCCGGTCAGCTCACCTTCCGTAATGCGGCCGATCTTTACTTATATCCAAACACCTTGGTTGCGATGAAAGTGAAAGGTAAAGAAGTTCGCGAATGGCTAGAGTGCAGTGCGGGTCAATTCAACCACATCGACATCAACAATCCTAAACCGCAATCTTTGATTGATTGGGATAATTTCCGTACGTACAACTTCGATGTTATTGATGGGGTTAACTACCAAATCGACGTTACCCAATCGCCGAAGTACGATGCGGATTGTAAAGTGATTAATCCAGATTCTCAGCGTATTGTGAATCTGACGTTCAATGGTAAGCCTGTCAATCCGAAGCAAGATTTCATCATCGCAACCAATAACTACCGTGCTTATAGCAATACTTTCCCTGGTACAGGCCCAGATTTCATTGCGTTTGACGCACCAGATGAAAACCGCTCTGTCGTCGCCACTTATATTTCTCGCGTGAGTGAAGAAAAAGGAGAAGTGACACCAAGCGCTGACAACAACTGGTCTTTCGCACCGATTAAGTCCGATAACAAGCTAGATATTCGTTTCGAAACCTCCCCTAGCGATAAAGCGGCGCAGTTCATCAAAGAGAAAGGACAATACCCAATGAAACGCGTGTCAACAGACGACATTGGTTTCGCAATTTATCAAATCGATCTGAATAAATAAGGTTGATTTGACAGCAACACTAAGCGGCTCTCATGAGCCGCTTTTTTGTTATCAATAAAACCCGTTAAAATAAAGAAAACCGTTTCCGAGTTATCACATGCACATCGATCTTTTTTCAGACTTAGTCAATCATGGCTTTTTAGAGACAGAAGCAAACCAACTTATTGAAAATGGTGAGTTGCTCGAACTGCCTACACGCCACATTCTTAATCACCAAGGGGAGTTGCGCTCACACCTTTACTTCATCATTGAGGGGTTATGCCACGCAAGCTATCTCACGGAGCACGGCAAAGAATTCAGTAAAGAATTTTATTGGGAGAAGGACTGGGTTATCGGGTTTGAGAGCATAATAAAGGACCAACCTTCGCCTTACTTATTGGAAACGCTGAGCGCTTGTCAGCTATTTTGCTTGCCAATTGAAACGTTGCATCACTGGCGAGCAGAAAAGCACGCCATTTACTTAAAGCTACTCGAAAACCAACTGGTTAATAAAGAGAATAAAGAACGCTTTATGTTGCTCTACTCTCCAGAGGAACGATATCAATTGTTTTGCGCTCATTACCCAGATTTAGAGCAACGTATTACCGATAGTCAAATTGCGGCCTACCTGGGCATTACGCCAATCAGTTTGAGTCGAATCAAAGCACGCTTAACCAAAGATCACACTCTCAAATAAACTCAAAAAAGAAAAAAGCTCTTCAAACGAAGAGCTTTTTCTCTGCTATTTGTGCTATTTAAGAATTCGCGCCCGGAACTGGCGCCCTTTCATCTTGCCGTTACTAATGGTCTGTAGAGCCTTTTTAGCCACAGACTTTTCGACGGCAACATAAGCGCGCACAGGGAATAGGTGGATCTTTCCGACTTGAGAGCCTGGAATACCATTCTTTCCTGTCAAACAACCTAAGATATCACCCGGTCGTACTTTCTGTTTCTTACCGCCATCAATATTAATCGTAACCATTTTCGCTTGGTATGGCTGCTGATTTGATTTGGCAGGCAATGTTGCTGGTACCACGTCCATCTCTAGGTATTCTTCAATACGAGCTACACGTAAACCGTCTTTCTCACCAAAAAAGCTAAACGCTAAACCTTTACTACCCGCACGACCTGTACGACCAATACGGTGCACATGAACCTCAGGATCGCGCGATAGCTCAAAGTTAAAGACTGCATCAAGATTATCAACGTCCAAACCACGCGCTGCAACGTCTGTTGCAACAAGGATAGACACACTCTTGTTAGCAAACTGCACCAATGCTTGGTCGCGTTCACGCTGCTCTAAGTCCCCGTGGATATCGATAACGCTGAATCCTTTGTGATGCAACTCATCTGCGACACTTTGCACTTCTTTTTTGGTATTACAAAAAACCACCGCGGACTCTGGTTGGTGAGTCAGCAGCAAATTCGCCAATGCTTCATCACGCGCTTCCGAGCCTTCAACTTTATAGAAGTACTGCGCAATGCTTGAAGTATCATGCGTCGATTCCACCTTAATCACTTCCGGTGTCTGCATTATACGCTGCGCAATTTGCTCAATTTTTTCTGGAAAAGTAGCACTGAAAAGTAGAGTTTGACGCTGCTTTGGCGCTGCATCGATGATTGCATCTAATGCGTCTTGGAAACCCATGTCCAACATGCGATCAGCTTCATCTAGCACCAAGGTATTCAGTTCGCTAAGATCAATTCGGCCTTTTTCAAGGTGATCCAAAATACGACCAGGAGTACCAACTAGGATATGCGCACCATGCTCTAACGAACCAATTTGTGGCCCCATTGGCATCCCACCGCAGAGAGTAAGCACTTTAATATTATGAATGCCGCGACCTAAAGTACGAATTTCCTTCGCTACTTGGTCTGCAAGCTCACGCGTTGGACACAATACTAATGACTGGACACGAAAGCGTTTGACGTTGAGGTTCGATAAAACCCCTAAACCAAATGCAGCGGTTTTACCTGAGCCCGTTTTACCCTGCCCGATGACATCACGATGTTTTAGGATTGCAGGCAAGCTCAAAGCTTGAATTGGCGTCATGTGGGTATAGTTCAGGGAATCAAGTGTGGCGAGTAACGCTGGGTTAAGCCCAACTTGATCGAATGTTTGTTTGCTCACGGGGATATCCTCAGGTGAGATGGAAAGAGGGCACATTATCACCAGATTTGGTGGGAAAACCAGTGCTAATTAACCTTTGTTAATGAGTATGAGCTCAAAACAAAGTAAAGTCAGTCACTCTATTCTCATTACGGATAACAACATGCTCACTTGGATTACTTTGCCCTTTGCTCAGCTAACAACCACACAGCTGTATGAAATGATGAAATTGCGTGTAGATGTATTCGTTGTTGAACAAACCTGCCCTTATCCTGAGCTAGATGGTAAGGACACACTGGAAGGCGTTTATCATCTAATAGGCTATCACGGTGATGAACTGGTTGCTTGCGCACGATTACTGCCCGCAGGCACCACGTATGACAATGTGAGTATTGGTCGAGTGGTGACAAAGCAAACCGCGCGAGGCGGTGGCTTAGGTCATAAGTTATTGGACAAGGCCTTGGCACAATGCGAAACATTATGGCCAGGGCAGACAATCGATATAGGTGCTCAAGAACACCTCATCCCGTTTTATGCAAGTCATGGATTCAAGGTTATCTCAGAGTGCTACCTTGAAGATGGTATCCCTCATGTGGATATGCGGAAAGAATCCGTAGCGCAATAAGCTTCAATTCGATTGGTTACTATGAAAACTAATCGCTATGAAAGACTAACTAAAAAGACGCGATATCTTCGCGTCTTTTCATTTGAAGCGTTTACTTGTTACGTCCAAAGGTCCCATCCGATAAACGGAAAAACATAACGGACCGCCCGCTTTTTTCCAGCTGTAGCATATCTAACTCACCTTCGTCACTAAGCTTAAAGCGAATCAATTGTCCCTGCTTTATTTGGCTTAGCGGCTTATCACTGCCTTCTATGTTGACCAGAGCGCTAAGATCCGCCATAGAGAGCTGATTACTTCTGAAAACCTGCGCTAATGTATCACCATTTTTAACCGTGTACTCTTTCCAGTCTTCAGATTTCGGTCCAGAGTTCTGAGAGGTTCTCTGCTGGCTTAAACTCTGCGCGTTCAGCTCAATCGCTACGCGTTGATGATCGACCTCAGTCTGCTCAACTGGCTGGTCTGCTTTATTAGGCAAAGGAATAACAAGGAGTACCAGAATCAATGGCACTAAGACCATCAAAGCACGCTGGTGAAATTTAGGCAGACGCAACCAAAACTGCTTAACAGGCTGTATACGCTCCAACCATTGCTCTTTGTTGAACGGCTGCTTCCAGTCGATAGCAGCGAATTTTTGTTTAACCAATTCGACATAGTCGACTTGCTGCTTTTTCTTTCTGCGACGATTCATTGTAATGAGTCCCTTAATACTTCTACGGCCAGTATAAAAATACCGACGCGGAGAGTATATGTTTTTCACCAAACTAAAATGGAATTGGGATTAAATTAGCAGAAATTTCACTTGGAGTAAGAGATAAGTCACAACCTGGTCGCCTCAATTAAGCATTCAGTCGCAATCATTTAAACCTAAGCTCGAAACTGATATCCTGTTACCTTTATCACTCCTAATAAGAGCGACATTCATGTCTGAAATTAAATTTGAAACTGCAGAACAAAAAGCAAGCTACGGCATTGGTCTGCAAATGGGTCAGCAACTTGCAGGCTCTGGTCTTGAAGGTCTTAGCGTTGATGCTATCGCAGCAGGTATTGCAACAGCACTAACTGGTGACATGCCATCAATCGAAATTGATGAAATCAACAAAGCACTACAAGAACTTCACACTCGTGCAGAAACAGCTCGCCAAGAAGCAGCAAAAATTGCGGCAGCAGAAGGCGAAGCGTTCCTAAAAGACAACGCTCTACGACCTGAAGTTAACGTTCTAGACTCTGGTCTTCAGTACGAAATCATTTCTGAAGGTACTGGTGCAGTTCCTACAGCAGAAAGCTCAGTTCGCGTTCACTACCACGGTGAGCTAACTGACGGTACTGTATTCGATAGCTCTGTATCTCGCGGTCAACCTGCTGAATTCCCTGTTACAGGTGTAATCAAAGGTTGGGTAGAGGCACTACAACTAATGCCTGTTGGCTCTAAGTGGAAGCTATACGTACCACAAGATCTTGCGTACGGTGAGCGTGGCGCTGGTGCGGCTATCCCTCCATTTGCAGCTTTAGTTTTCGAAGTAGAACTATTAGATATTATCTAATTGAAACCATTTTCAATTATGATTAAATAAAACGGCGCACTAGCGCCGTTTTTTTGTCTAAACTGAATAGACTTTCTCACCTCTGAACCTTTCACTCTGATAGCCTTTAAAAATAAAATCACTTTTAAAAAACGCTCAACCTTTGGAGGTACTATGCGTAAAACACTCCTAACTCTAGCACTCCTATCAATCAACATTGGTAGTGCGCACGCATTCTTAGATTCAGTCACTCAAAAAAGTAAAGAAAGTGGCCTGATGGACATGGTCGGCAGCAGCTTGAACACCGAGTCATCTCCATTAACAGACATGCTAACTAGCCAATTACCAGTATCCACTGAGCAAGCAGCCGGAGGCAGTGGTGCGCTACTTGCTTTGGCTCAAAGCCAGCTTTCGCAAGAAAATAGTAGTGAATTACAGTCTTTGATTCCTGGACTTTCAAACTTGCAAGGAGCACAAAGCTTACTAGGAAATATTGAGAATATCAGTGCAGTCAAAAGTGCATTCGATACGTTAGGTTTAGACCCATCTATGATCAGTCAGTTTGCTCCAGTCATCTTGGATTACTTGAACAAGCAAGGCGCTAGCGAAGGGCTTCTAAGTTCGTTGGGCGGGTTGTGGAATACTAGTAAATAAGCGTAAGTGATAATCACTTTTTAAATTGCCAGTCTGCATGGGTTGAAATAAATGCAGGCTGGATATAAAGGTTTACTGAATTACAGATACAAAAAAGCCGAGCTAATGCTCGGCTTTCTCGTTCTTACGAACTGATTACTCAGCAGCTTCTTCAGCAGCTGGGCGATCTACAAGCTCAATGTAAGCCATTGGAGCTTTATCACCAGCACGGAAGCCAGCTTTTAGGATACGAGTGTAACCGCCCTGACGAGCAGCAAAACGTGGACCTAGTTCGTTAAATAGTTTTGCAACTACTTCGTTGTCACGAGTACGTGCAAATGCTAGACGACGGTTAGCAACACTGTCAGTCTTAGCTAGTGTAATCAAAGGCTCAACTACGCGACGTAGCTCTTTTGCTTTTGGCAAAGTAGTCTTGATAACTTCATGACGTACTAGAGAGCTAGCCATGTTGCTGAACATCGCTTTGCGATGTGAGCTGTTGCGGTTGAGTTGACGACCACTCTTACGATGGCGCATGACCTAATCCTTCTAACTAGTATCGATTAATCTTCAGCGATTGATGCAGGTGGCCAGTTTTCTAGGCGCATGCCCAGAGACAGACCACGTGACGCAAGTACGTCTTTAATCTCAGTAAGAGATTTTTTACCAAGGTTAGGCGTTTTAAGTAGCTCAACCTCAGTACGTTGTACTAGATCACCGATGTAGTGAATCGCTTCTGCTTTCAGACAGTTAGCAGAGCGAACTGTTAGTTCAAGATCGTCTACAGGACGCAGTAGGATCGGATCGAATTCTGGCTTCTCTTCCTTCTCCTCAGGAACTCGTACATCACGAAGATCTACGAATGCATCCAATTGTTCAGCTAGGATTGTAGCTGCACGACGGATTGCTTCCTCAGGTTCTAGAGTACCGTTTGTTTCCATATCGATAACAAGCTTGTCTAGATCAGTACGCTGTTCTACACGAGCTGCTTCTACAGCATAGGCAATTTTGTCTACTGGGCTGTAAGTAGCATCTACTAGTAGGCGACCGATAGGACGCTCGTCTTCTTCGTTATGGATACGCGCAGAAGCTGGAACATAACCACGACCACGTTCAACTTTGATACGCATTGCGATCTCAGCGTTGTCATCCGTTAGGTGACAAATTACGTGTTCAGGGTTAGCGATCTCTACATCACCATCATGGGTGATGTCACCTGCAACCACAGGGCCCGAGCCTGATTTGTTCAAAGTAATGAACACTTCATCTTTGCCTTCGGCAACGCGCACAGCCAAACCTTTAAGGTTTAGAAGAATTTCAAGAATATCTTCTTGAACGCCTTCTTTCGTGCTGTACTCATGAAGTACGCCTTCAATTTCTACTTCTGTTACAGCACAACCTGGCATAGAAGATAGAAGGATGCGGCGAAGTGCATTACCCAGAGTATGACCAAAGCCACGCTCTAATGGCTCAAGAGTTACTTTTGCGTGAGTCGAGCTGATTTGTTCGATGTCAACTAGACGTGGCTTAAGAAATTCTGTTACAGAACCCTGCATTGTGTCCTCTCTTTAGTTTAAACCTTACTTAGAGTAAAGCTCGACGATCAATTGTTCGTTGATGTCAGCTGATAGATCAGAACGCTCAGGCATACGCTTGAATGTACCTTCCATCTTGCCACCATCTACTTCAATCCAAGTTGGTTTTTCACGTTGTTCAGCAACTTCTAGAGCTGCTTTGATACGAGCTTGCTGTTTAGCTTTCTCGCGAATAGAAACAACGTCATTAGCCGCTACTTTGAAAGAAGGAACGTTTACAACTTTACCGTTTACTAGGATAGCTTTGTGGCTAACTAGCTGACGTGCTTCTGCGCGAGTTGCGCCAAAGCCCATGCGGTAAACTACGTTATCAAGACGACCTTCAAGAAGCTGAAGTAGGTTTTCACCAGTGTTGCCTTTTAGGCGAGCAGCTTCTTTGTAGTAGTTACGGAATTGTTTTTCTAGAACGCCGTACATACGACGTACTTTTTGCTTCTCACGAAGCTGAACGCCATACTCAGATAGACGACCGCGACGAGCGCCGTGTACACCTGGTGCGTTATCAATTTTACACTTGGTATCGATCGCGCGAACACCAGACTTAAGGAATAAGTCAGTGCCTTCACGACGGCTAAGCTTCAGCTTAGGACCCAAATATCTTGCCATGATTCTTCTCCAATTGTCCTAGAAACGTTATACGCGACGTTTCTTAGGTGGACGACAACCGTTATGAGGGATTGGTGTAGCATCAACGATGTTTGTGATGCGGAAACCAGCGGCGTTTAGTGCACGAACAGTAGATTCGCGACCTGGACCAGGACCCTTAACCATAACTTCCAAGTTCTTTAGGCCGTATTCTTTAGCCATTTCAGCACAACGCTCAGCAGCAACCTGTGCAGCGAACGGAGTAGACTTACGAGAACCACGGAAACCAGAACCACCTGCAGTAGCCCATGCAAGAGCGTTACCTTGACGGTCAGTAATGGTTACGATTGTGTTATTGAAAGAAGCATGGATGTGCGCAACGCCATCTGCAACTTGCTTGCGTACGCGCTTACGAGCGCGAGTTGGTTGTTTAGCCATTGTACTCTACCTTCCCGATTATTTCTTGATCGGCTTACGCGGACCCTTACGGGTGCGAGCGTTGGTTTTAGTACGCTGTCCACGTAGTGGTAGACTGCGACGATGACGAAGACCACGGTAACAGCCAAGGTCCATAAGACGCTTGATGTTCATAGATACTTCACGACGTAGATCACCTTCTACAGTGTACTTAGCTACACCATCACGCAGTTGATCGATCTGCTCTTCAGTTAGTTCACTGATCTTAACATTTTCAGCAATACCCACTTCAGCTAGGATAGCTTGAGAGCGAGTTTTACCGATGCCGTAGATCGCTGTTAGAGCGATTACTGCATGTTTCTGATCAGGAATGTTAATGCCTGCTATACGGGCCATTATTCACTCCTAAGTGTTTCTATAAAAGAATTAGCCGCAGCAAAGCCCGTTATGGATACGCTGCGGAATACTACTTCTTTTGCACGCAAAAGGTAGGCCGAGGAATATACTCGACCCAACCTTCATTTTCAAGTAAAAATTTCTGCTAATTAGCCTTGGCGCTGTTTGTGCTTTGGCTCACTGCAAATCACGCGAACGACACCGTTACGCTTGATTACTTTACAGTTACGGCAGATTTTTTTAACGGAAGCACGAACTTTCATTGCTAAACTCCGTAAATGAAACTGAGTCTACCGCCGGATTAACGGCCGTAGCCTTTCAGATTCGCTTTCTTCAACACAGAATCATACTGTTGAGACATCAGATGAGTCTGTACCTGTGCCATAAAGTCCATAATTACAACAACTACGATTAGTAGCGATGTACCGCCGAAGTAGAAACGTACGTTCCACGCGACCATCATGAACTCGGGAATCAGACAGATAAAGGTAATGTACAGTGCACCAGCAAGGGTTAAACGTGTCATTACTTTATCAATGTATTTCGCTGTCTGCTCACCTGGGCGGATACCGGGTACGAATGCACCAGACTTCTTCAAGTTATCTGCTGTTTCACGCGGGTTGAAAACCAACGCCGTGTAGAAGAAACAGAAGAAGATAATTGCTGCTGCATAAAGCATTACATACAACGGTTGACCAGGGCTAAGAGCCAAAGACACGTCAGTTAACCAACCGAACGCGCTGCTCTCACCGTTTTGACCAAACCACTGAGCCAATGTTCCTGGGAACAAGATAATACTTGATGCAAAAATCGCTGGAATTACACCTGCCATGTTAATTTTAAGAGGCAAGTGCGAGCTTTGCGCAGCAAACACTTTACGACCTTGTTGACGTTTCGCATAGTTAACGACGATTCGGCGTTGACCACGTTCCATGAAAACAACGAAGTAAATTACTGCAAAAGCTAATACCGCGATTAGCAACAGAAGAAGTACATGCAATTCACCTTGACGCGCTTGCTCGATTGTTTGACCGATTGCAGAAGGCAATCCAGCAACAATACCTGCAAAAATCAGTATCGAAATACCGTTACCAATTCCGCGCTCTGTAATTTGTTCACCTAACCACATCAAGAACATGGTACCGGTTACTAAACTTACGGTAGCAATTAGCGTAAACATGGTTTGGTTGATAACAACCAGATTGTCGACCATGTTTGGTAGGCCAGTTGCAATACCTATAGCTTGGAAGGTTGCAAGTACAAGCGTGCCGTAGCGTGTGTATTGGCTTATCTTACGACGGCCTGCTTCACCCTCTTTTTTGAGTTCAGCTAACGCTGGATGAACTACAGTTAGCAATTGGACAACAATAGATGCCGAAATATACGGCATGATGCCCAATGCTAATATAGATGCACGCTCAAGAGCACCACCGGAGAACATGTTAAACATTTCAACGATGGTACCTTTTTGCTGTTCGAACAAATCGGCAAGTACAGCAGCGTCAATACCAGGAATCGGCACAAAAGAGCCGGCTCGGAATACTAAAAGTGCACCAATTACGAATAACAAGCGCGACTTTAGTTCACTTAAGCCGCTCTGAGCACTACGAAAATCTTGTCCTGGTTTCTTAGCCATCTGTACCTCGTTCCTCGAGATTATTCCTCGATTTTACCGCCTGCAGCTTCGATTGCAGCTTTAGCGCCTTTAGTCACACGTAGACCTTTAACAGTCACTGCTTTGTTGATTTCACCAGAAAGAACAACTTTTACAAATTCGATGTTCTTAGTGATGATGTTAGCAGCTTTAAGACTGTTTAGATCAACTACGTCACCAGAAACTTTCGCTAGCTCAGCTAGACGAACTTCAGCAGACACTAGGCTCTTACGAGAAGTGAAACCGAATTTTGGTAGACGTTGTTTCAGAGGCATCTGACCGCCTTCGAAACCTGGACGAACACTGCCGCCAGAACGTGATTTTTGACCTTTGTGACCACGGCCACCAGTTTTACCTAGGCCTGAACCGATACCACGACCTACTCGCTTCGCAGAAGTTTTCGCGCCAGCAGCCGGTGCTAGAGTATTCAAACGCATTCTGATTACTCCTCAACTTTAACCATGTAGTAAACCTTGTTGATCATACCGCGAATACACGGAGTATCTTCAAGTTCTACTGTGTGGTTGATTTTACGAAGACCTAGACCGCGCAAAGTAGCTTTGTGCTTTGGCAGACGACCAATTGAGCTTTTAGTTTGAGTTACTTTAATAGTTGCCATGGTGTTCTTACTCCGAAATAGATTCAACAGTTAGACCACGTTTAGCAGCAACCATTTCTGGTGACTTCATGCTACCTAGTGCATCGATCGTTGCACGAACGATGTTGATAGGGTTCGTAGAACCGTACGCTTTAGATAGTACGTTGTGTACACCAGCAACTTCTAGTACTGCACGCATCGCACCACCTGCGATAACACCAGTACCTTCTGCAGCAGGCTGCATGTAAACTTTAGAGCCCGAATGGCGACCTTTCACTGGGTGGTGAAGAGTGCCTTCGTTTAGAGCGATCGTAGTCATGTTACGACGCGCTTTTTCCATTGCTTTTTGAATCGCTGCAGGTACTTCACGAGCTTTGCCGTAACCGAAACCTACACGACCGTTACCGTCACCAACTACTGTTAGTGCAGTGAAGCTCATGATTCGACCACCTTTAACCGTTTTAGAAACACGGTTAACTGCGATTAGCTTTTCTTGCAAATCATTCGCTTGAACTTGTTGTTCTTTAGCCATCTTCCAACCCTACCTTAGAATTTCAGACCAGCTTCGCGAGCAGATTCTGCTAGCGCCGCTACTCGACCGTGGTATTGGAAACCAGAACGATCAAATGCAACTGCAGTTACGCCCTTCTCTAGAGCGCGCTCAGCAATAGCTTTACCCACTGCTTTAGCTGCATCAACGTTACCAGTGTATTTCACTTGCTCACGGATCGCTTTTTCTACAGTAGAAGCTGCTGCGATAACCTCAGAGCCGTTAGCCGCGATAACCTGTGCGTACACGTGACGAGGAGTACGGTGTACAACTAGGCGAGTCGCACCCAGTTCTGCAATCTTACGACGTGCACGTGTAGCACGACGGATGCGAGATGCTTTCTTATCCATAGTGTTACCTTACTTCTTCTTAGCTTCTTTAGTACGCACATTTTCATCTGCGTAACGAACACCTTTGCCTTTGTATGGCTCAGGCTCACGGTAAGAACGAATGTCAGCCGCAACTTGACCAACTAGTTGCTTGTCAGCACCAGTGATCACGATTTCAGTTTGGCTTGGACATTCAGCTTTAATACCCGCTGGCAACTCGTGCTCAACTGGGTGTGAGAAGCCTAGTGTTAGACCTACAGCGTTGCCTTTGATAGCAGCACGGTAACCTACACCTTTAAGAGTTAGCTTCTTAGTAAAGCCTTCAGTAACACCAACAACCATGTTGTTAACTAGAGCGCGAGCAGTACCTGCTTGAGCCCATGCGTTAGCAACACCTTCTTTAGGACCGAAAGTCAGGTTATTTTCTTCCTGAGCGATTACAACTGCGTTGTTAAGAACGCGAGTTAGTTCGCCTTTCGCACCTTTTACAGTGATTTCTTGGCCGTTTAGTTTCACCTCTACGCCAGCTGGAATAGCGACAGGTGCTTTTGCAACACGAGACATAGTCTACTCCTTATTAAGCTACGTAAGCGATGATTTCACCACCAAGACCTGCTTTACGTGCAGCGCGGTCTGACATAAGACCCTTGGAAGTAGAAACGATAGCAATACCAAGACCACCCATTACAGAAGGAAGTTCATCTTTCTTCTTGTAAACACGTAGACCTGGACGAGAAACACGTTTAAGTTGCTCGATTACTGGTTTAGCTTGGAAGTACTTAAGTGTGACTTCTAGCTCAGGTTTTGCTTCGCCTTCAACAGCGAAGTCAACGATGTAACCTTCAGCTTTTAGTAGTGCAGCAATTGCAACTTTAAGCTTTGAAGAAGGCATTTTTACAGCAACTTTGTTTGCTGCCTGACCGTTACGAACGCGGGTCAGCATATCCGAAATCGGATCTTGCATGCTCATATGATTTACTCCAAATGATTAAGTGGCAATTACCAGCTAGCCTTACGAAGACCCGGAATCTCGCCTTTCATGCAAGCTTCACGAACCTTAATACGGCTTAGACCGAACTTACGTAGGTAACCGTGTGGACGACCAGTTTGGTTGCAACGGTTGCGCTGACGTGATGCACTTGAATCACGTGGAAGAGATTGCAGTGTAAGAACCGCGTTCCAACGATCTTCTTCAGATGCGTTTACATCGCTGATGATAGCTTTTAGCGCTGCACGCTTTTCAGCGAACTTAGCTACTAGCTTCGCACGTTTTGCTTCACGTGCTTTCATTGAATTTTTAGCCATAACAGTAACCCTTCACCTTACTTACGGAATGGGAAGTTAAAGGCAGCCAGCAGAGCACGGCCTTCCTCATCAGTACCAGCAGACGTCGTAATAGTGATGTCTAGACCGCGTACTCGATCAACTTTATCAAAGTCGATTTCCGGGAAGATGATTTGCTCGCGAACGCCCATGCTGTAGTTACCGCGACCGTCAAAAGACTTAGCGCTAACACCACGGAAGTCACGTACACGTGGAAGAGCGATGTTAATTAAACGCTCAAGAAAATCCCACATACGTTCGCCACGCAAGGTTACTTTACAACCGATAGGGTAGCCTTCACGGATTTTGAAACCTGCAACAGATTTGCGCGCTTTTGTGATAAGTGGCTTTTGACCAGAGATCGTTGCCATATCAGACGCTGCATTTTCTAGCAGTTTCTTATCGTTGATTGCTTCACCAACACCCATGTTTAGGGTGATTTTCTCGATTCTAGGGACTTGCATGACGCTTGTGTAACCGAACTGTTTGGTCAGTTCAGCGACTACAGACGACTTGTAGTAATCATGCAGTTTCGCCATAGTAGAACTCCAAATTACTTCTATTAGTTAGAAACGGTTTCGCCGTTAGACTTGAAGAAACGAACTTTTTTGCCGTCTTCAAAACGGAAACCGATACGGTCAGCTTTACCAGTAGCTGCGTTAAAGATAGCCACGTTAGAAACGTCGATAGCTGCTTCTTGCTCTACGATACCGCCTTGGATACCCATAGCTGGAACAGGTTTCTGATGTTTCTTAACTAGGTTGATACCTTCAACGATAACTTTACCAGTTGCTAGAACCTTAGTTACTTTACCTTTCTTGCCTTTGTCTTTACCAGCAAGAACGATTACTTCGTCATTACGACGGATTTTAGCTGCCATTTCTACGTGCTCCTTACAGAACTTCTGGAGCCAGTGAAACGATCTTCATGAACTTATCGCCACGAAGTTCGCGTGTCACAGGACCAAAGATACGTGTACCGATTGGTTGCTCAGTATTGTCGTTTAGCAATACGCAAGCATTTCGGTCGAAGCGAATGACAGAACCGTCAGGACGACGTACGCCTTTACGGGTGCGCACTACCACCGCCTTCAGAACATCACCTTTTTTAACTTTACCGCGAGGGATTGCTTCCTTCACAGTAACTTTGATGACGTCACCGATATGTGCATAACGGCGGTGAGAGCCACCCAGAACCTTAATACACATTACGCTGCGTGCGCCTGAGTTATCAGCTGCGTCCAGCATACTTTGCATTTGGATCATGTTAGTGCTCCGCTAAATATTAATAACTAGACCCATCACGGGTCGGGCTGCCTCTTTAAAAGGGACGCGAATTGTACCACCCTTTTTTGTGATTGGGTAGTCAAAAAATAAACGGCTCCAAAAATATTTTGGAGCCGCTTTAGTTTCATAGAATTAACGAGATTAAATCTTCGCCTTTTCTAGAACTTTTACCAAAGTCCAAGACTTAGTCTTAGACAGTGGACGACACTCTGCGATTTCAACTGTGTCGCCTAGGCCACACTCGTTGTTCTCGTCATGTGCGTGTACTTTAGTCGTACGTTTTACGTATTTACCGTAGATTGGGTGTTTTACGAAACGTTCGATAGCAACAGTGATAGACTTGTCCATCTTGTCGCTAACAACACGACCTTGTTGAGTACGTTTTACTTCGCTCATTATGCGCCTGCCTTCTCAGTCAAAACAGTTTTCACACGTGCGATATCACGGCGTACAGCTTTCAGAGTATGAGTTTGCTGTAGTTGACCAGTCGCAGCTTGCATGCGCAAGTTGAACTGTTCGCGTAGCAAATTCATTAGCTCAGCGTTAAGCTCTTCAACGCTTTTCTCGCGTAGATCTTGTGCTTTCATCACATCACCTGCTTAGTTACAAATGTAGTTTTGAAAGGCAGTTTACGTGCCGCAAGACGGAACGCTTCACGTGCCAATTCTTCAGGTACACCACCCATTTCGTACATAACCTTACCAGGTTGGATTTGGGCTACCCAGTACTCAACGTTACCTTTACCCTTACCTTGACGAACTTCAAGTGGTTTTTCTGTGATTGGTTTGTCTGGGAACACACGGATCCAGATTTTACCTTGACGCTTAACGTGACGTGTCATTGCACGACGTGCCGCTTCGATTTGACGAGCAGTTAGACGACCACGGCCAACAGCTTTAAGACCGAATTCGCCGAAGCTTACATCAGTACCTTTAGCTAGACCACGGTTACGACCAGTCTGAACCTTACGGAACTTAGTACGTTTAGGTTGTAGCATCTGTCGACTCCTTACTTACGGCCTTTACGCTGCTTCTTAGGCTTGTCGCCTTTAGGCTCTACAGCGTTAGCTGCTGGCATACCACCTAGGATTTCACCTTTGAAGATCCAAGTTTTAATGCCGATCACACCGTATTGAGTGTGAGCCGAAGAAGTTGCGTAATCAATGTCAGCACGTAGAGTGTGTAGAGGCACACGGCCTTCACGGTACCACTCTGAACGTGCGATTTCAGCGCCGCCTAGACGACCGCTTACTTCCACTTTGATACCTTTAGCGCCTAGGCGCATTGCGTTTTGTACTGCGCGCTTCATAGCACGACGGAACATAACACGACGCTCTAGCTGAGACGCGATGCTGTCACCAACAAGTTGCGCATCTAGTTCAGGCTTACGTACTTCAGCGATGTTAATTTGCGCTGGTACACCTGCAATTTTAGCTACAGCTGCGCGTAGCTTCTCAACGTCTTCACCTTTCTTACCGATAACAACGCCTGGACGAGCAGTGTGAATAGTCACACGGATGCTCTTAGCAGGACGCTCGATAACGATACGTGATAGAGACGCTTTTTTCAGTTCACTTGTAAGGAACTGACGTACCTTGAAGTCGCCGTCTAGGTTGTCAGCGAAATCTTTGGTGTTAGCAAACCATGTAGCATTCCAAGGCTTAACGATGCCTAGACGAATACCATTTGGATGTACTTTTTGACCCATTGCTTACTCTCCTAGTCTCTAGCGATCTGCTACAACAACAGTGATGTGGCTTGAACGCTTCAAGATACGATCCGCACGACCTTTAGCACGAGGCATAATACGCTTCATGGTTGGGCCTTCATCTACAAAGATTTTTGCGACATTCAGATCGTCAATATCTGCACCTTCGTTGTGCTCCGCGTTAGCGATAGCAGACTCTAGAACTTTCTTAACTAGTGCAGCAGCTTTTTTGTTGCTGAACGTTAGGATTTCTAGAGCTTGGTCAACAGATTTACCACGGATTAGATCCGCAACTAAGCGAGCTTTCTGAGGCGAAATGCGAGCAAAGTTATGTTTAGCAATTGCTTCCATTATCTACTCCTTAGCGCTTCTTAGCTTTCTTATCCGCAGCGTGACCGCGGTAAGTACGTGTTGGTGCGAATTCACCCAGTTTGTGACCGATCATTTCATCAGTTACAAATACTGGTACGTGCTGACGACCATTATGGACAGCGATGGTCAAACCGATCATCGTAGGGATGATCATTGAACGACGGGACCAAGTCTTAATAGGCTTTTTGTCTCCGCTTTCCACCGCTTTCTCTACCTTCTTCAGCAAGTGTAGGTCAATAAAAGGACCTTTCTTGAGAGAACGTGGCATGGCGATTCCTCTTTATATAGATTACTTGTTACGACGACGTACGATGTACTTGTCAGTGCGTTTGTTCTTACGAGTCTTGAAGCCTTTAGTAGGCATACCCCAAGGAGATACTGGGTGACGACCACCAGAAGTACGACCTTCACCACCACCATGTGGGTGGTCAATCGGGTTCATTACAACACCACGAACCGTTGGACGGATACCGCGATGACGTGATGCACCTGCTTTACCAAGTTCACGTAGCATGTGCTCAGAGTTACCAACTTCACCGATTGTTGCACGGCCTTCAGAAAGAACTTTGCGCATCTCGCCAGAACGTAGACGGATAGTTACGTACGCACCGTCGCGAGCAACGATTTGAGCGTAAGCACCAGCCGAACGAGCTAGCTGACCACCTTTACCAGGCTTAAGTTCAACGTTATGTACTGTTGAACCTACTGGGATATTACGCATTGGTAGAGTGTTACCAGCTTTGATTGGTGCATCAACACCAGACTGAATAACATCACCAGCTACAACACCTTTAGGTGCTAGGATGTAGCGACGCTCACCGTCTTTGTAAAGAACTAGAGCAATGTTTGCGCTACGGTTTGGATCGTATTCAAGACGCTCAACTGTCGCTGGAATACCATCTTTAGTACGTTTGAAGTCAACTACACGGTAGTGGTGCTTGTGACCACCGCCGATGTGACGTACTGTGATACGACCCTTGTTGTTACGACCACCGTTCTTAGAGTTTTTCTCTAGAAGAGGTGCGTATGGCTTGCCCTTGTGTAGGTCAGCGTTAACAACTTTAACAACGTGACGACGACCAGGGGAAGTCGGCTTACATTTAACAATAGCCATTTTTAACTACTCCTGTTATTCCGCGCCGCCAACGAAGTCAAGATCTTGACCTTCTTTCAAAGTAACGTACGCTTTCTTAACGTCGCTGCGGCGACCTTGGCGTAGACCTTGACGTTTGGTCTTACCCTTAGTGATAAGAGTATTTACAGACTTAACTTCAACTTCAAATAGCTTTTCTACAGCTGCTTTGATCTCTTTTTTAGTCGCATCTTTAGCTACTTTGAAAACGATAGTGTTCGCTTTCTCAGCTGCCATAGTTGCTTTTTCAGAGATGTGCGGTGCACGTAGAACTTTTAGGATACGCTCTTCAGTGATCATGCTAGCATTTCCTCTACTTGCTTAACTGCTTCTGCAGTCATTACAACTTTGTCAAACGCGATTAGAGATACTGGATCGATACCAGCAACATCACGTGCGTCAACTTTGTATAGGTTACGAGCAGCTAGGAATAGATTCTCATCTACTTCGCTAGTCACGATTAGAGCGTCAGTTAGCTCAAGCTCTTTAAGCTTAGCAACTAGCTCTTTAGTCTTTGGTGCTTCAACTGAGAAGTTATCAACAACGATTAGACGCTCTTGACGAACAAGCTCAGAAAGAATGCTCTTCATAGCACCACGGTACATTTTTTTGTTTACTTTTTGGCTGTGATCTTGTGGTTTCGCAGCAAAAGTAACACCACCTGTACGCCAGATTGGGCTACGGATTGTACCAGCACGCGCACGGCCAGTACCTTTTTGACGCCATGGCTTAGCGCCACCGCCAGAAACTTCTGAACGTGTTTTTTGAGCACGAGTACCTTGACGAGCACCTGCTGCGTACGCAACAACTACTTGGTGTACAAGAGCTTCGTTAAACTCACGTCCGAAAGTAGTTTCGGAAACAGTTAGTGCATCGGCACCTTTAACCATTAGTTCCATTACTTACTCCTGAGACGTTATGCTTTAACAGCTGGTTTAACGATCACGTTGCCGCCAGTTGCGCCTGGGACTGCACCTTTAATAAGAAGCAGGTTGCGCTCAGCGTCAACACGTACGATCTCTAGGTTTTGAGTCGTTACACGCTCAGCACCCATGTGACCTGCCATTTTCTTGCCTTTAAATACGCGACCTGGAGTCTGACATTGACCGATAGAACCAGGAGCACGGTGAGACAATGAGTTACCGTGAGTCATATCTTGAGTACGGAAGTTCCAACGCTTAACAGCGCCTTGGAAACCTTTACCCTTAGATGTACCAGTAACGTCTACTTTCTTAGTTTCGTTGAATAGTTCAACAGTTAGTTCTGAACCAACTTCGAACTCTTCGCCGTTTTCTAAACGGAATTCCCAAAGACCGCGACCAGCTTCAACGCCAGCTTTAGCAAAGTGACCTGCTTCAGCTTTGTTTACGCGGTTAGCTTTCTTAGAACCAGCTGTAACCTGGATTGCTGCGTAGCCGTCAGTTTCAAGAGTTTTCACTTGAGAAACACGGTTAGCTTCAACCTCAACAACTGTTACTGGGATAGAAACGCCTTCTTCAGTAAATACGCGGGTCATGCCCACTTTACGACCGATTAGACCAATCATACTTCTAATCTCCCTTAACCTAGGCTAATTTGAACGTCAACGCCCGCAGCAAGGTCTAGACGCATTAGAGCATCAACAGTCTTGTCTGTTGGCTCAACGATGTCGATTAGACGCTTGTGAGTACGGATTTCGTACTGGTCACGTGCTTTCTTGTTAACGTGTGGAGAGATAAGAACTGTGAAACGCTCTTTACGAGTTGGCAGTGGGATTGGACCACGAACCTGTGCGCCAGTGCGCTTAGCTGTTTCAACGATTTCCGCTGTAGAAGCATCGATTAGTTTGTAATCGAAAGCTTTTAGGCGGATACGGATACGTTGGTTCTGCATGAGACAGAGCTCCAAATTTAATAAATTACACAAACAATATCGCCACTCAAACTCGTCAAGACGAGAGAATGCCGATTGATTTATGTGAAACCGTAGCATCCAAGATTAGGACGCATTGTCAGTTAATTTTCGATTAACTATCCCTATATGCCAAAGTCACCTTTGAGGATAGTTTTTCCGAAGAAAAGATAGCTAATTGTATTAACCGCGAACATAAGCTGAGTATACATTACCTCGCAAATCCTTAGATTTGCTCGCTCCTCACTGCTCATTGGTTCACAACTGGCTTAACCAGTGCGCTGCATTATACAGATCACACTTTAGGTTGCAAGCGCTGAGTGAAAAATAATCGGGAATATTCCAAACCCTATACATCCCTCTTCGCTTGGTAGCCATTAAACAAAAAGGACGCCGAAGCGTCCTTTTCTAAACTGTAATCGTAATAGCGGCTGCTATTATTTCTTACCGCTTGATAGTGCACCGAAACGCTTGTTGAAGCGATCAACACGGCCGCCTGTATCAACGATACGTTGCTTACCAGTGTAGAATGGGTGACACTTGTCACATACGTCTAGGTGGATAGACTCTTTACCTAGAGTAGAGTTGAACTCAAAAGAGTTGCCGCAAGAACAAGTCGCTTTTACTGCTTTGTATTCTGGGTGGATACCAGCTTTCATGGGATAACCTCAATAGTAGGCCGTGTCGCTATACGAATCTAAGCCGCACACCACACGCAATTAATAATAAAATGGGATACCGCATCAACTAATTGCCGACGCCATATCTCAAGGCGCGATATAGTAAAGAATCACATTGCTCGGATCAACACATTTGGCAACTTTTTCGCCACTTTTTTAGCCAGACTAATCATAGAGGCACGATTCACGCTGAATCGCATTGCTTTACTCGAATTTCCATACCGATTTTAATAGACTCTCATTTCCTTTCCCTCTTTTTTAATAGCTAAGAATTTATGCGTCCAACCATTGCTAGAGTGGCATTACCCGTTCCGCTCGACAAACAATTTGATTACGCCATTCCGGGGCACCTGTTTCCGAGCATTGGTGGACGCGTTTCCGTACCTTTTGGACGCCAAACGTTAGTTGGCATCGTCACCGCGATGGTTAATCACTCGGACTTTCCCAAAGATCAACTCAAGCCAATCAAAGCAGTTCTTGATTCTCAGCCGATATGGTCTGAAAAGCTTTATTCGTTGCTGACTTGGTGCAGCCAGTTCTACCAATACCCACTTGGAGATACGCTACACAATGCGATGCCAGCAGCTCTACGTAAAGGAAAGCCTGCAGATTTTGCGACGCTACAAGAGTGGCAAATTACCGAATCCGGTAAAGACAAGCTGATGCAAGGGCTTGATCGTCGAGCGGTCAAACAACAGAAGGTCTTGCAAATGTTGGTTAACGGCGCTTTGCCTCACCAGGAATTTGTCGACCAAGAGATAGCCTCAACAGTACTAAAGTCTTTAGAAGAGAAAGGCTGGATTGAACGTATCGAGAAGAAGCCTGTAATCACCCAGTGGGGACAGCACGTTGAATGCGACGTCGAAAAGCCAAAGCTCAACCACGAACAAGCGCTGGCTATTGCGAGTGTAAATAGCCAAACAGGTTTTGCCTCCTATTTATTAGAAGGCGTCACGGGCTCAGGTAAGACAGAAGTGTACCTCAACCTTATCAAGCCAGTTTTAGAGCAAGGGAAACAAGCCTTGGTTTTAGTACCAGAGATTGGCTTAACGCCCCAAACCATCAACCGCTTTAAACGCCGTTTTAATGTGCCAGTTGACGTCATCCACTCCGGGTTAAACGAGACGGAGCGTCTGAATGCGTGGCTTTCTGCACGCGACAAAGCGGCCGGAATCATTATCGGCACACGCTCTGCCCTACTCGCGCCTTTTGCTGATCTCGGGATTATCATTGTGGACGAGGAACATGACACCTCTTACAAACAGCAAGATAGCTTGCGTTATCATGCACGCGATGTTGCTGTAATGCGCGCTCATAAAGAACAAGTTCCGATTGTTCTGGGCTCAGCCACACCTGCACTGGAGACATTGCACAATGCCTTGTCAGGCAAGTATCACCATTTAACACTAACCCAACGAGCTGGCTCTGCCGTACCAACCACCAATAAAGTGTTAGATGTAAAAGGTCAGTATTTAGAAAGTGGCTTATCTGCCCAACTGATTGCCGAGATGCGCAAGCATTTAAAAGCGGGCAATCAAGTAATGTTGTTTCTTAACCGTCGAGGCTTTTCGCCCGCTTTGATGTGCCATGAATGCGGTTGGATTGCAGAATGTAAACGCTGTGATGCGTACTATACGTTCCACCATTACAGCAACGAAATACGCTGCCATCACTGCGGCTCACAACAACCGGTGATTCATCAATGTCAGGGGTGTGGTTCAACCCAATTGGTTACCGTCGGCGTAGGAACGGAACAACTCGAACAACAATTGGCTCAGTTATTTCCAGAATACAACGCCATTCGCATCGACAGAGACAGCACACGCCGCAAAGGTAGTTTGGAAGATGCCCTTGAATCGATTCGTAAAGGTGAACATCAAATTCTGATTGGCACCCAAATGCTGGCTAAGGGGCACCATTTTCCAAATGTAACGCTCGTTGCTCTTTTGGATGTTGATGGCTCTCTTTATAGTAGTGACTTCCGCGCTTCCGAGCGACTAGCGCAGTTGTTTATTCAAGTCGCAGGTCGTGCCGGCCGCGCAAGTAAACCTGGCGAGGTTATCCTACAAACCCACCATCCTGAGCACAGCTTGCTGCAGGCCCTACTTCAAAAAGACTATCGCCACTTTGCTATGACTGCTCTGGAAGAACGCAAACTGGCTCAGCTTCCGCCTTATAGTTTCTTGACTCTGTTTAAAGCAGAGGCGAACCAAAGTGAGGTAGTTGAAGACTTCCTGCGTCAGGTTCGCTTTACGTTAGAGTCACACCCTCTGTTCGATGATTCCTGCATGGTGTTAGGCCCAACTCCTTCACCTTTGGCCAAGCGGGCTGGTAAATACCGTTGGCAACTATTACTGCAAACTCAGCATCGTTCATTGATGCAAAAGTTATTAACCAGTGCCAAACCTGCTATTGAGTTGTTGCCAAATGCTAAGAAAGTGCGCTGGAATTTAGACATAGAACCACAAGATCTCAGCTAGCAAACGTTTAACTATGTAATGAATTACCATTTAATGTGACCAGTATCACACCAAGATTACAATTTTTGTTAAACAGACCGTAACTTTCACTTTAGAAATGAATAGACTATCCAAATTAGAAAAGTCTAAAGTGACTTGTTTGCACAGGCTTAGATTAAAACAATGACTATTCCCACAAATTGATATCGCGGTGAAGAATCCATTTTCCCACTCGTTAACACGAACTGAGCGAAGAGCAAACACAGCTCTAACTCGGTTTGATTACTCTGATTTCAAACCGGAATAACGTCATCTTGGCAAAAAATAAATGAGAGGTTAAAAACTATGGCGACAATGAAGGATGTTGCCCAGCTTGCGGGAGTGTCTACGGCTACGGTATCTCGAGCCTTAATGAATCCAGAGAAAGTCTCTTCTTCTACAAGAAAGAGAGTAGAAGATGCCGTACTTGAAGCGGGTTATTCTCCAAACTCATTAGCGCGTAACTTACGTAGAAACGAATCAAAAACCATTGTTACTATCGTTCCCGACATCTGTGATCCTTATTTTTCTGAAATTATTCGCGGTATTGAAGATGCAGCCATGGAACATGGCTATCTAGTCCTGTTGGGTGATAGCGGACAACAGAAGAAACGCGAAAGCTCTTTCGTTAACCTCGTATTTACTAAGCAGGCAGATGGAATGCTACTGCTTGGTACAGATCTACCATTCGATGTCAGTAAGCCAGAGCAAAAGAACTTACCTCCGATGGTAATGGCGTGTGAATTTGCGCCTGAACTCGAGCTTCCGACAGTACATATTGATAACCTGACCTCAGCATTTGAAGCGGTGAATTACCTGACCCAATTAGGTCATAAACGCATTGCTCAAATCTCTGGACCAGATACAGCAATATTGTGTCAATTCCGCCAGCAAGGCTACCAACAAGCCCTGCGCCGTGCCGGCATCAATAAAGATCCGCAATATAGTGTCATTACTGAGTTCTCTTTTGATGGCGGAGCAAAAGCCGTTCGTAAACTGCTCGAATTGCCAGAACCACCAACGGCTATTTTCTGTCACTGTGACACAATGGCCATCGGCGCAATTCAAGAAGCGAAAAAGCTTGGCTTACGAGTACCGCAAGATCTCTCTGTTGTGGGCTTTGATGACATTAACTTCGCTCAGTACTGCGATCCACCGTTGACCACCATCTCTCAACCTCGCTATGAGATTGGTCGACAAGCGATGCTAATGATGCTCGAGATGTTAAAAGGCCACGACGTGCATTCAGGCTCACGTCTGCTTGAAACTAATCTCGTCATTCGTGGAAGTGCAGCGCCACCACAGCGCCCTTAACCTAAAGATTAGGTATTCATCCCCAAAGCGGTGCTAAGGCGCCGCTTTTTTTATTTACCCCTCCTGCTTTTTGTGTATCCCTGAATAAATGTAAGTGAGAACGGAAACACACTCCTACACTCGGGCGTTGTCGCGCTTTAGCTATCAAGATTCTATCAATAGGGTGTTTTCTCAACTCGTTCTGGATTAACATATTTGCAAGAATCCTTGATGACCAGAAATAACCGTGGCAAATAGAGATTATGTAAGACGAGGGCGAGGCGCCCCAAAAAAGTCGACAAAAAAACAGCCGCCGAAAAGAAAAAAACCTTGGCGCAGTGGCCTGCTCGCTATCTTGCTCGTGGGCGGTTTTGGCTATGGTCTTTACCTTTTGAGTAGTGACCCAGAACCTAAACAACCAGTCGTGAAGCAGCCAACAACCACTGTAAGCAAACCAAAGCCGAAAAAAGACTTGCCGCCACCACCAGAAGAAAAATGGGAATATGTTGAGTCACTACCGAAACGTGAAGTTGAAGTTGTGGCCAAAGAAATTGAAGTTTCTAAAATTCCTTACATCATGCAGTGTGGCGCGTACAAAACCCAGGCACAAGCCGAAGAGCGTAAGCTTGCAATCGCGTTCCAAGGGATGTCGAGCAAGATTCGTAAGAAAGAAGGCAGTTCATGGTATCGCGTGGTGCTAGGTCCGTATAAGTTCAAACGTGATGCAGAACGTGACCGTCATAAACTGCAACGCGCGAAAATCGAGCCGTGTGCGATTTGGAAAGAAAATCTTTAAACTCAGGCTCTAGGAGCTAAGATCCTAGGGCCTTTCTTTTTGCCCCCTTGAATCCCCATTTCTCCTCCCCCATATACTGAATTAAATCCAAAGAGAAATAATCAAGAGGTCGACTGTGACTACCATTGTATCTGTACGTCGAAATAATAAAGTCGTCATCGCGGGTGATGGCCAAGTATCTCTAGGCAATACCGTAATGAAAGGTAATGCGCGCAAAGTTCGCCGCCTGTACAACAACCAAGTACTAGCGGGCTTTGCTGGCGGTACTGCGGATGCCTTCACCCTTTTTGAGCGCTTCGAAAGCAAACTGCAAATGCACCAAGGTCACCTAACCAAAGCGGCAGTTGAGCTAGCTAAAGACTGGCGTAGCGATCGTGCTTTGCGCAAGCTCGAAGCCTTACTTGCCGTTGCCGACGAAACCGCATCGTTAATCATTACCGGTAATGGTGATGTCGTACAGCCAGAACATGACCTGATTGCGATTGGCTCTGGTGGTGCTTACGCACAAGCTGCCGCAACCGCCCTACTAGAAAACACAGATCTAGATGCTCGTGAGATCGCGGAAAAAGCTCTCAATATCGCGGGTGATATTTGTGTCTTCACTAACCATCACCACACGGTAGAAGAGCTAGACTCAACAGTAGAGCCTGAAAAACCAACCGCGTAATCGTAACGAAGTAAGGAAAGAATATGTCTGAAATGACGCCTCGCGAAATCGTTCATGAATTGAACCGCCACATTATCGGTCAAGAAAAAGCCAAGCGTTCGGTTGCGATTGCACTTCGTAACCGCTGGCGCCGCATGCAGCTTGAAGAAAGCTTGCGTGCCGAAGTGACGCCAAAAAACATCTTGATGATTGGTCCTACTGGTGTTGGTAAGACTGAAATCGCACGACGCCTCGCAAAACTGGCAAATGCCCCTTTCATCAAAGTTGAAGCGACAAAATTCACCGAAGTGGGTTACGTTGGTAAAGAAGTTGAAACCATCATCCGTGACCTAACAGATGTCGCTGTGAAAATGACGCATCAACAAGCGATGGAGAAAGTGAAATTCCGCGCAGAAGAGCAAGCGGAAGAACGTATTCTTGATGCGCTACTGCCACCAGCACGTGATAGTTGGGGTCAAGCAGAGCAAACGGAAGAGTCTTCTCACACTCGCCAGATCTTCCGTAAGAAACTGCGTGAAGGCCAACTAGACGATAAAGAAATTGAAATCGACGTAGCCGCACCGCAGATGGGCGTAGAGATCATGGCGCCTCCTGGTATGGAAGAGATGACTAACCAGCTGCAAGGCATGTTCCAAAACCTGGCAGGCGACACTAAGAAAAAACGTAAGCTGAAAATCAAAGACGCAATGAAAGCGTTAGCGGAAGAAGAAGCGGCGAAACTGGTAAACCAAGAAGAGCTAAAAGAAGCAGCGATTTTCAACGTTGAAAACAACGGCATCGTATTTATCGATGAGATCGACAAGATCTGTAAACGCGGCGAGAGCTCAGGCCCAGACGTTTCACGCGAAGGTGTTCAGCGCGACCTACTTCCATTGATTGAAGGCAGCACGGTATCAACCAAGCACGGCATGGTAAAAACAGACCACATTCTGTTTGTTGCATCTGGTGCATTCCAAGTGGCAAAACCATCTGACTTGATCCCAGAATTGCAAGGCCGTCTACCAATTCGTGTTGAGCTAGAAGCACTAAGCAGCAACGACTTCAAACGCATTCTGACAGAACCAAAAGCCTCTCTAACAGAGCAGTACGTTGCATTGATGAAAACGGAAGATGTGGACATCGAATTCACAGAAGACGGCATCACGCAAATCGCGGAAGCGGCATGGACGGTCAACGAAAGCACAGAAAACATCGGTGCTCGTCGCTTACACACCGTTATGGAACGCTTAATGGATGAAATCTCTTACGACGCAGCGGAGCAATCTGGCGCTAAATTCGTTATTAATTCCGCTTATGTGAAAGAGCGCCTAGGCGACACGATTGAAGATGAAGATCTAAGCCGCTTTATTCTTTAACCGCAATCTATCCCACCAAAGCCCAGAACCTTGTTTCTGGGCTTTTTGTATAGAATGACGACCACTGTGACAACACCTAAATCAAAAGATCTCGTCATTCTAGCGAGCTCAAGCGAGACTAAGAATCTGCTAACAGCAAACGCCTTTCTTTCCAACTCACCTTCACCACTGCACAATCGGATGATCGATTCTGAATCACCTCGTTCCTGGCTGTTCAGAATGACGGTGACTTAGACAACATCTAGATCAAAAGCTCTCGTCATTCTAGCGAGATCCAGCGAGACTAAGAGTCTGCTAACAGCAGACGCCTATTCTTTCCCACTCACCTTCACCACTGCACAACAGGACGATAGATTCTGAATCACACTCGTTCCTCGTTGCTCAGAATGACGGTGACTTTGACAACATCTAAATCAAAAGACCTGGTCATTCTAGCGAGCTCAAGCGAGACTAAGACTCAGCTAACAGCAAGCTCCTATTCTTTCCCAATCACCTTAACCACGGCACTATTGGGACGATAGATTCTGAATCACACTCGCTCCTCGCTGTTCAGAATGACGGTGACTTAGACAACATCTAAATCAAAAGACCTGGTCATTCTAGCGAGCTCAAGCGAGACTAAGAATCTGCTAACAGCAGACGCCTTTCTTTCCCACTCACCTTCATCACTGCACAACCGGACGATAGATTCTGAATCGCCCTTTGACTTCTAGTTGAGTTGTTTTAGGTCAATAGCGTATCTGCCTCTTTGTGCTTATACTGGGCACATTGGTTACTAGCACGAAATTTCCATGA
>NZ_JAWOTA010000011.1:0-132294 GCF_033338635.1 Vibrio sp. Vb1755
GTTATCGCGCCACAGGTGCTTAAATCAATAACACCTGCACTTGCCGGTCAAACTATCTCTTTGGTGAAAGACACCTCTATTGTTTCACTGATTTCGATACAAGAAATGACGTTTGTTGGGACAGAGATGGCAAATTCATCAGGGTATATATTTGAAATTTGGCTGATTGTCGGCTTTGCTTACTTCTTAATCTGTTTTGGTCTGTCACTTATTTTTCGCCATATTGAAGCAAAATCGGAAGCCATTTCAAATTAACTCAACCGCATATGTAATTAGGCACATTTGATTCTTCAAATCAGAATTGCACCCTGTTACATTGGCAAGATGCTAAATTTTCGGCGTTTTTCATGGAGTTAAAGAATCAATCCGACTACGAGCGATACATAAAACAAGATAATCTTGGTGAATATTACGTAGTTCTCAATCAATTCACTTTTCACAGTGTTTATCAGCCAATTTTTGATAGACGCCAACGTATTATTGGTATGGAAGCCTTACTGCGTATTCGTGGCATTGATGGTTCCCTAATTCGTCCTGACGTGTTTCTGGCCAATAATGGTCTTGATCCCTACTTTCGCTTATGTGTAGAGTTTTTATCCAGAGCAATGCACATTCGAAATTTTGCACGCTATTTCGCGGGGACACCGATCAAACTGTTTCTTAACGTCATGCCTCAAACGCTACTCACGCTAACCAAAGACATGGGCTTTAAAGATAACGGCCTGCTTTACAAACGCCTTTCCGAACTTGGTATGAGCCCATCAGACGTAGTTTTTGAAGTAGTCGAAGAGTCATGCGGAAATACGGATTTATTAATCAAAGCCGTACAGTTAATGAAAGCGAATGGTTTTATCTTTGCTATCGATGATTTTGGCGCCCAACATTCTGATATCGCACGTGTTCAGCAGCTCTGCCCTGACATCATCAAAATCGATCGTTCCTATTTGCTAGACTACTGCGCCGGAGAAACCTTTTCCATACATAGCGCCGTTGATCTAGCGGATCATATGGGAGCAAAAGTCATTATAGAAGGGGTTGAAGAAGACGGGCAGCTACAAGCTATGTATCAACTTAATTTGGATTATTACCAAGGCTTTTACTTAGGAAAGCCTTGCGCCATTCATCACTGGACAGATAGCCTAAACATCGAGACGACAGTGCATTAACACTGCCCACTTACAGCACAGTGAAACCAAAAAAGCGCCGATATAATATGCTCGGCGCTTTTTAGTTTTACTCAGATGTCACTTATTTAGTTAAGCGTTCATTTCCCTAGAAAAAATCAATAGAATTACGTCCGCTCTTCGGATCACGAGTCGCTTGCGGTTTGTCTTCTTTTTTGCCTTTCTTAGCATACTGAGACAACGCTTCTTTCTGCGCTTTACGCTCTTTATGTGCCGCTTTACGGCCTGTTGATTTAGGCCCAGAAGCTTTAGGTGACTTACTTTGACGAGACTTATCTTTACGAGAAGACTGCGCTTCTTTTTTCGCTTTCTTTTCTGCTTTTTGCTCTGCCGTTTCAGGTTCGGTTACTGGCGCATCGCAAACCACAACATAATATTCCTGGTTAAACTCAAAAAAGTCACCATCATACATCTTGCGGCGCTTACGTGTTTCTAGTTCACCATTCACCGCGACGTAGCCTTCCTCGATGATATGTTTTGCTTCGCCGCCACCGCTGACCAAGTTTGCGATCTTAAAAAGCTTGTACAGTTCGATTGGATGCGCATCAACATCGATGCCAATCGCTTCGATCTCAATCTCTTCGCCTTCTAAATACTCTTCGTGGTCGTAATCTTGGGTCATGTTACTTACTCTTACTATTTGATGCCCTGAAGTTTAAACGCAATGCTTAAAAATAGAAACCTCTGGCGATGTTCAATCACCGATTCGCCTTGGCATTTGAGCACCTCTTAACCCATTTAACTTGTCGCTCGTTAGCTTGTATACCGATGCGTAGCTCAAACGAAGCTGCAATTACGCAACCTGAAGGTATATACTCTCTAAGTTATTGTTGAAAAGAGCGAATACTTTGTCTCAACCAAGTAGAATTACCTTTGTCACTGCGAACTTGTTTAATTTTGTCGCACCGCCTAACGCCTACTATGATTTCGAGAACATATACTCGTTAGAGCAATGGCGAGACAAACTTTCGTGGACGCAACGTCAAGTTGAAAAACTGGAAGGCGACGTGATTGGCTTACAAGAAGTGTTCAGTATCGAGAAGACCCAGGAATTTTTTTCAACCATCGGCTACCCCTACTTTGCGACCGTTGACACCCCACATGTTGAGGATGAGTACATTTACTCAAGCCCTGTTGTGGCAATCGCCTCTCGGTTTCCAATAGAAAAAGTACAAGCGGTAGAGTTTGACTTAGCAACGCTTGAGCCTTTTGGAGTAAGTGTTGCTCCAGAGTTCAGTCGCAAACCCATCTATGCCCAAGTAATACATCCTGTACTTGGTCATATCGCCGTTTACGTAACGCACCTGAAATCTCAACGCCCGGCCGACTCAGAACAACCAGAAACGTCTAGCACGATTATTGGGCGCTGGTTATCCACCCAGCAAAGAGGCTGGGAAGCAGCGATGTTAAGAGACGCGATGCAAAAGAGGTATCGAAAAGAACCAATGCCGACAGTGTTAATGGGCGATATGAATCAGCCTATCACTCCTATCAGCGTTAACAGCGCATTGGTATCCAATACTGGTGACAGCGTCACTGAATTACAACTCAAAGATGGTTGGTTATTGCAAAGTGACACCCTGAAGGATGAACGCCCAGCCACGCACTATCATTTTTCCACTGGGAATGTACTCGACTATATCTTGCTCTCACAAGAGTTTGACACCTTATCAGATATATCGGTTGCCGAGGTTGTTGACTATCAGGTGTCTAACCAACATCTGATCAACCCGATTTATGACAGAGATAAAAACGCCAGCGACCACGCATTTGTGGCGCTGACGGCTGAAGTAAAGCTTTGAGCAACCTATTTAGTTACTTAGTGACGTTTCACAATTTTACGCGGGATAAGTTCTACGCCAGGCTTGTAACGCTTGGCGGAAGCATTGAGTGCTAACTCCATTGCGCTGTCCGCGATCAACTCAAACTGTTGAGGCAAAGAGTTGATTTTCACAGGCAAAAAGTCCAGCAGTCGATTATCACCAAATGTCGCTAAACGCACCTTTCCCATCAGTTCTGGTTTTTCTAGCATTACATCCAACACACCTTCTAACAGTGTGTATGACGTTGTAACAATGGCATCTGGCAATGCGTTCTCTGTTAACCATCTCTCTAAGACTTTCTTGCCTTCTTCCCGGGAGAAGTGTTGTCCATAACCCACTGTTGCCGTTTTACCACCTTGTTGAGAAGCAGATAGAAAACCGAGCTCACGCTCTTTTGAGACTTGAAGATCTTGCAATGCACCGATTAAGCCAATGGACTTAATACCCTCTGACAGTACTGACTGAGTGAGTTCAAGTGCGGCATCAAAATCTTCGCTGATGACACAACAAAAGTGCTCATCATCCATTGGACGGTCTAGCGCGATAACTGGCGTACCAGAATTTTGCAACTTAAGATAATACTCGTTTGCAGTGGGCATACCACTTGCCACAAACAACGCATCAATACGACGACTGACTAATGCTTCCGCCACCTTTTGCTCTGTATCAGGATCATCATCAGAGCAGCCAATCAAAATTTGGTACCCCGCTTTCCGAGAGTTTTGCTCTATCAGCTTTGCAAGACGCGCATAACTGGTGTTCTCTAAGTCTGGGATGATAAGCCCAAATGAGCGTGAATTACCTGCCCGCAAGGAAGACGCCGCATGATCTGGCTTATAATTGTACTCTTCTACAACGGCCATCACCTTTTTCTGAGTCTTCTCGCTGATGCGGTATTTCTGCGCTTTTCCGTTAATCACATAGCTTGCAGTTGTCTTAGAAACACCCGCTAATTTGGCTATTTCATCCAGTGTCATATTCTAAACCTTATTCTGTGCGCGCGATCATATTAATACATCAACGATCTTTCGATAAGTTGAATTATAAGCTGAACCGATTCAGTATAAAAGCTGAAAGGATTCAGCAAAACTTAAAAATTGACATAAATCACCTGAATACACAACAAACCAATTTGTAGGCTAGGCTATAGGACAGCGGCAAAGGCTCGTTTGTTAACCTCAGTTTTTAAAACAGTTTTTCTGAGTCTTTTAAAAAATTTACCAACAAGCTGAATCGATTTAGCTTGAAAGATAAAAGGTTTGAGGAGTGATAAGCGCTCAGAAGAAGCGGCGTTCAACTTCTCACACAGAATACATTTTTAAATTGATACCTTAAGGCTGGAGAAGCACCATGCTTAAGCTAAATAAGAACGACATTACCCTCTCGCAATCAGCGACAGATAAGTTTGAAGCAATAAAGAGTATTGCTCATAGCCTGACTGATAAAGGCCTAGTTGAGCAAGGTTACGTTGAAGGCATGCTAAACCGTGAAAACCAAAACTCTACGTTTTTGGGGAACGGTATTGCCATACCGCACGGTACAACCGACACTCGTGCAATGGTGAAAACAACGGGTGTTGCTGTGCACCACTTCCCACAAGGTGTCGACTGGGGTGATGGCAATACTGTGTTCGTCGCTATCGGTATCGCAGCTAAATCTGATGAGCACCTTGGCATTCTTAAACAGCTCACCAAAGTGCTAGGCGCAGATGGCGTAGAAGAGCGTCTGCGTAATGCAAAAAACGAAGACGAGATCATCGCCCTACTACACGGTGATGTTCAGCTTGAAGCAGACTTTGACGCTTCTTTAATTCAACTGATGTTCCCTGCGAGCGACATGCTACAGATGAGTGCTGTTGCAGGTGGTCTGTTGAAAAATACGGGATGTGCTGATAACGAATTCGTTGCAGATCTCGTTACCAAACAACCAACTCACTTAGGTAATGGCCTGTGGTTAATTGGCAGTGACAAACATGTCACTCGCACAGGCGTGTCATTTGTCTCGACGGCAAACGACTGCGAATATGAAGGTCAAAAAGTGCGTGCACTTGTCGCGTTCGCGGCATGTAACAATGCTCACCAACCTATCCTAAAAACGCTTTCTAACATTGTGTTTAACAATGAACACGGCAAGCTTTTAGATGCATCAGTAGAACAGATTCTTGCTTTGTTCAAAGGTGAAGAAGTCACAGCCGCATTTTCAGAAGAAGGCAATACCGCTGTATTTAAAATCAAAAACTCTCACGGCCTACATGCTCGTCCTGGGGCAATGTTAGTCGCAGAAGCGAAAAAGTTTGAATCCACTATACGTGTTACCAACTTAGACGGAGATGGAAAAGCAGTAAACGCGAAGAGCCTAATGAAAGTCATCGCACTGGGCGTTAAGCACGGTCACCAACTTCAATTTACAGCAGAAGGCCCTGATGCGCCGCAAGCCTTGGAGTCTATCGGAAATGCAATCGCTTCTGGCCTTGGTGAAGGTTAAGGATCCGATATGACAAACAAAACAAATAAGGTTGTCACTATTACGCTCAACCCAGCATTGGATTTAACAGGTTCAGTAAATGAACTAAACGTTGGTTCCGTGAGCTTAGTACAGCAAAGCAATCTCCACGCTGCTGGTAAAGGTGTCAACGTAGCAAAAGTATTGAGCGATTTAGGCGCAGACGTCACGGTTACCGGCTTTCTCGGTAAAGATAACCCTGAGCTATTTCATCAGCTTTTCAATGACATCAACGTTAAGAATGAATTTGTGGAAGTAAAGGGTGCCACTCGTATCAACGTTAAGCTGGTCGAGGCCAATGGCAACGTCAGTGATATCAACTTCCCTGGCGTTCAAGTAGCGGCCGACGAAATTACTCGCTTTGAGGAGACACTATTTCGTCTAGCGGAGACGCATGATTACTTTGTACTTGCAGGTAGCTTACCTGGAGGCGTAACCGCCGAACAATGCGCTGCATGGATAGAAGCACTGCATCAACAAGGCAAAAAGGTGTTGTTCGACAGTAGCAAAGCCGCATTGAAGTCAGGTATTGAGGCTCACCCATGGTTGATTAAGCCTAACGATGAAGAGCTTGGTGATTTTGTTGGCGAACATCTAGCAACACCTGAACAATGCCAAGCTGCAGCGCAAACACTGAGCGACAAGGGCATAGAAAACATCGTGGTTTCTATGGGTCCTGACGGTGTTATGTGGCTCAACCAAGGCGAATGGCTTAGTGCAAAACCGCCTCGAATGCATGTCGTGAGCACCGTTGGCGCAGGCGATACGCTGGTCGCTGGCTTGTGTTGGGGCCACATGCAACTGATGCCTAAAAACGATTTATTGCGCTTCGCTACGGCACTTTCTGCTTTGGCAGTTAGTCAAGTTGGCGTAGGGCTAACCAGTCAGGAAGAACTGGAAAATATCAAGCGACAAACTGAAGTTAGCGCGCTTTACCCTATTACAAACTTAGAACAAAACTAAGGAACAGAAGGTTATCGTATGAATATTGCCATTATTACTGCCTGTCCGAGCGGTGTAGCAAATAGCATCCTTGCGGCAGGATTACTAGAACAAGCCGCCGCAAAATTAAACTGGAATGCCAAAATAGAATGTCAATCAAGTGTGGTTGAACCAACACTATTGACGGAAGCTGACGTTGAACAAGCAGAAGTCATTGTCATTGCGGCAAATACTAGCGTCGACACTTCTCGTTTTGTAGGAAAAAAGGTTTACCAAGCGGAAATTAGCGAAGTAGCAAAAGACGCAACTGCGTTTCTCCAGCAAGCGGTTGAAAACGCCACTTTACTTGAAAAAGCAACCACACTTGCAGCCCCTATCACTACAGATACAACATCAGCATCAAAGAAGATTGTTGCAATCACGGCATGCCCTACTGGCGTTGCGCATACCTTTATGGCGGCAGAAGCTTTAGAAGAAGAAGGCAAGCGTCGTGGCCATCAAATCAAGGTGGAAACTCGTGGTTCAGTTGGCGCTAAAAACCAACTGACTGAGCAAGAAATTGCAGATGCCGATCTGGTGATCATTGCTGCGGATATTGAAGTGCCACTTGATCGCTTTAACGGCAAAAAGATGTACCGCACGAAAACAGGCCCAGCTCTGAAAAAAACAGCCGAAGAGATGGACAAAGCATTCGAGCAAGCCACGATTTACCAACATTCAGGTTCTGCAAATTCTGCTTCGGCAGCAGACGAGAAGAAAGGCGCTTACAAACACTTGATGACAGGGGTATCGCACATGCTGCCTGTGGTTGTCGCTGGTGGTTTGATCATCGCCCTATCGTTCGTGTTTGGTATTGAAGCATTTAAAGAAGAAGGCACACTAGCAGCAGCCTTGATGAACATTGGTGGTGGCTCTGCATTCGCATTGATGATTCCTGTACTTGCTGGCTATATTGCGTTTTCAATCGCTGACCGTCCTGGTCTGGCTCCTGGTCTTGTTGGTGGTATGCTAGCAAGTTCTACTGGCGCAGGTTTCCTTGGCGGTATCGCGGCTGGTTTCATTGCTGGTTACGCAGCGAAACTCCTCGCAGATAAGGTGAAACTGCCACAATCGATGGAGGCGCTTAAACCGATTCTGATCATTCCATTTGTGGCAACATTGTTCACTGGTCTTGTGATGATCTACATCGTAGGCGGCCCAGTTTCAGGCATCATGAACGGCCTGACTGACTTCCTAAACAACATGGGTTCTGACAGTGCAGTACTACTGGGTATTATCCTTGGCGCTATGATGTGTTTCGACCTAGGAGGCCCGGTAAACAAAGCCGCTTACGCATTTGGTGTTGGCCTTCTGGCTTCACAAACTTACGCACCAATGGCGGCAATCATGGCCGCAGGTATGGTTCCTGCGCTAGGTATGGGTTTAGCGACCTTCATTGCGAAGAACAAATTTGAACAAAATGAACGTGAGGCAGGTAAAGCATCATTTGTCTTGGGCCTTTGTTTCATCTCTGAAGGCGCAATTCCATTTGCTGCGAAAGATCCAATGCGCGTGATTCCATCTTGTATGGCAGGTGGCGCGCTTACTGGTGCCCTATCGATGCTATTCGGTGCGAAATTAATGGCACCACACGGCGGTCTATTCGTGCTGCTAATTCCTAACGCAATTTCACCAGTATTAATGTATTTAGTGGCTATTGCAGCAGGTACAGCGGTAACTGGCTTTACTTACGCATTCTTAAAAAGCAAAGCAGAAGCGAAACAAGAAGTCGCAGCTTAATTAGAGCGACTCCGGTTAACAATGCCACCCTCGAATTTGGCATTTAGCACCTCCCTTTAATTCCGGTTAAGGGAGGTGTTTTTTATTCCGCAGCCGGAACGGCTACAATGTCTACTTCCCCACTGCTCATATCCACCGTTGCTTGATAAGCGCTATGCGGGTCACCGTAGTGCTTGAAGGTAAAGTGGTAAACGTTAGCTGGCGTCCACAAGGTTTTTGATTCTGCGGGCAGAATGTCATAGCCGTCTTGCTGATAAAGCTCTGTCGCCATTACATTTGCGATTGCCGCCTGCTGGTTAGCGTCTCGATCCACCTTTGGCTCTAGTGACGGGTTACTTGGATAAGACTCACCGTTGTAACTCATGAGTCGATAGGAGCCATTACTCCAAACGATAAAGTCCTGCCAACCATTACTGTAACTGTCGGCTAGTACAATAGGCGTGCGAGTTACCGACATTCGATTAATAACGTTTCCCTCATTATCAAACATATATGCAGCACAGCCACCACTACCACAGAAATAGCGATCTTGAAGCAACACTATGTATTCTGCCTTGCCGTCGCTGTTTAGGTCGGCGCTACCCGATAGATAACGTAGATTGTCTTGCTCGAGCGACAGCCCTTCAGGGGCTAAAACCTTACTATCAATCCAACTGGAAATGACTTCAGCACTAACACTGTTGACTTTAGGGGCAGGTTGTTTGGTTTCTGTCGGCATGCTATCCGTCGCGGTGCAGCCAACCAAGGTGAAAGAACCAACGAAGAAGAGTCCGTTTAATATGCGCTTATTCATGTAATCTCAATCTTTGATGTGTCGTTACATCAGTATACGCATGATTTGCATTGTAATCGTAAGAAAATCATTAAAATCAAGCAAATGAATGGTTTGGTATATATTAGTAAGATCAAAAAAGCCCCGAAGAAAACCTTCAGGGCTAGGCAGGAAGCTGGCAAATAGCCAGGAGTCCCTATGCAGTGGTCGGTTTTACCCTAAACAGAATTGCAAACATCACTGGCACCACTATCAGTGTCAGTACAGTAGCAAAACCAAGACCTGCCATAATCGTTATTGCCATCGAGCCAAAGAAGGCGTCGAAGACCAGTGGAATCATCCCCAAGATAGTTGTTAGCGCAGCCATACTTACCGGACGAACGCGGCTTATCGCACTATCAACAATCGCGAGGTAAGGATCTTTACCTGACTCCAACTCAAGGTTAATTTGGTCAAGCAACACAATACCGTTTTTCAAAATCATGCCACTTAGGCTTAACAAACCAAGGAATGCTGTAAAACTGAACGGCATGTTCGTGGTAAGCAAACCAAAAGCAACGCCAATGATCGCTAACGGAACGGTGAACCAAATTACCAACGGCTTTTTGATTGAGTTAAACAATAAAATAGTAATGATGAACATCAACAAGTAACCCATCGGCAATGAACCGAATAGGCCTTCTTGTGCATCTTTGGATGATTCGTACTCACCACCCCATGTGATTTCGTATCCTTCTGGAACATGCAATGCCATCACTTTAGGCTGTACACGAGCAAATAAGCTTGCTGCCGTGTCGTCACTCAACACATCATGGTCCGCGAGAACGGTTAACGTACGCTTACGGTCACGACGCTGAATTAGCGGCTCACTCCAATCCAGTTGAACGCCATCAATCACTTGATCAACCGGAATATACGTTTGCAACGAAGGACTCCAAATGGTCACGTTTTGTAGTGATTCAAAATCTACGCGTTCTTCTTCAGGAAGGCGTGTCATAATTGGCAACGTATGTGTGCCATCACGTAAGTAACCTAAGGTGCTACCACCAAACGCCATTTGCAGTGTGCTTGAAAGATCTTCTTTCGAAATACCTAAGCGACGAGCTTTAGACTCGTTGAAAACGGGTACAAGTTCCTTGGTGCGCTCTCGCCAATCGTGACGAATGTTTCGGGCACCAGGGTCGGTATGAAGGATGTCTTCAACTTGCACCGCCAAGTCACGTAAAACTTGTGGATCAGGGCCAGTAATACGCGCTTCGATCTTAGACGCTGGTGATGGACCAAATTCCATCAATTTAAACTGGAACGTAGGCGCATCAAATGTTTTCGCCAGATTCGCATCTAACTTATGCAGTAAACCAAACATTTTCTCACGCTCAGTCGCGCGAACTTGGAACTGAGCGTACGCTTCGTAACTTTTTTCTGGTTGATAGGTTAAAGCAAAACGCTGTAGGCCCTGCCCAATCGAAGCAGAAACAAAGTCAATATCATCTTGCTGACGAATGTAGCTTTCGACCTCTTCAGCTTTTTTGATCGTTTCACGGATGTCAGTACCCTCTGGCATCCACATATCCACGTAGAACATCGGCGTATTCGATGGTGGGAAGAACTGCTGTTTTACATTACCAAATGCCACGACAGCACCCACTAATAGCGCCACCATGCCAGCAACGGTAAGCCAGCGGAATCGCAATGCAAATTTCAGCGATGCCCCAAATACGACAAACAACCAGCCTTTATAAGGATCATCTTCGCTAGTACCCTGCTCTTTGTTTTCCTCTTTCAACAAAAGATCGGCAAGGAAAGGCGTCAGTGTAATAGCGGTAATCCAGCTTAAAAATAATGAGAAACACAGCACCCAGAATAGAGAGCCCATGAACTCGCCTGTCGCATCTTGCGACAAGCCGATAGGTGCAAAAGCCGTAATTGCAATAACAGTTGCGCCCAGCAAAGGCCATTGTGTTTGCTTTACAATATCGACAGCCGCTTGAACTTTGGTACGCCCTTTCTTTAGGCCAACCAATATGCCTTCCACGACAACAATCGCGTTATCAACCAGCATACCCAAGGCAATAATTAACGCGCCAAGAGAAATACGATGCAGTTCGATGTTGTTGTAATTCATCAAAATGAAGGTACCAAATACCGTCAATAACAACACAACTCCAATGATGACACCACTGCGTAAACCCATAGTAAACAGCAACACAATGATTACGATCGCCACTGCCTCCGCTAGACTAATTACAAACGCTTTAACAGATTCATCCACCTCATTGGCTTGGTTGTAAAAGTAGTTCATATCGATGCCAGCAGGCTTGATAGACTCTAGGCTCGCGAGCTCCGCATCCAAACGTTCACCAACCTCAACCACGTTCACACCTGACGCAAACGAGATACCGATATTAATCGCTTTTTGACCGTTAAAGAGTACGACGTTGCCTGGCTTCTCTTGAATACCGCGAGAAATCGTTGCTACGTCTTTTAGACGAATTAGATTTCCTGTGTCACGGCCATGAATGATCAGATTTTCTAGTGCTTCTACAGTGTTTAAGGTGCCGCTTGGGCGAATAACAAGGCTTTCGCCATTGACCATCACTTCCCCTGCTGAAACCACATTGTTTTGCTGGTTCAACAAGCTCGAAACCACATTCATGTCTAAGTTCAGTGCAGCAAGGCGATCAAGTGAGATCTCAACGAATAGCATTTCTTGCTGATCGCCCGTGATGTCTACCTTACCAACACCATCAACAAGCTCGATTTCACGGGTCAGGTAATCCGCATAACGTTTCAGCTCTACATAGTCGTAATCGTCACCAGTGAGCATTAACATCACGCCATAAACGTCACCGAAATCATCAATGATCTGTAAAGACTGAACACCTTGAGGCAATGATGGTCGTAAATCATTAATTTTACGGCGCATTTCATCCCAAATTTGCGGCAGTTCATCAGGACCATAGTCCATTTCCATGCTCACCGTTATTTGAGACATACCATTAGAAGACGTAGAGGTAATTTTGTCGATATAAGGAAGTTTTCGAATCTCTTTTTCTAGAGGATACGTCAGCTCTTCTTCAACTTCTTTTGACGTCGCGCCAGGGTATGTTGAGATGATCATGGCATCTTTGATCGTAAATGCCGGGTCTTCTAATCGTCCCAGCTCCAAAAATGACGTTAAACCACCAACAGCAAGGATAATGATGAACAACCAGCTGATGACTTTGTTTTTTATTGAATACTCAGCAATGTTCATTATTGGTTATTCTCCACAACATCCACATGTTTACCTTCGCGTAATTTACGCAGATTTGAATTAATCAGAATATCGCCCTGGCTAACACCTGACGACACAATGGCTCCATTGCCATTCACTTGAGAAATCATGACAGGCACCCGTGTGACAATGTCACCTTCTTTTTTCCACACAAAGAACTCATTCCCTTCACTGCCTGCTTGAAGCGCCGTGACAGGAACACTGTAACCATCAATAGAGGTAATGCCCGCCTTCACCATATCGACCAAAACGCTTACGCTGGTTCCCGGTAATATCTCTGTTTTTGGCTGTGGCATCGTCAAGTACATTTCGTAGGTTTGAGTTTCGGCGTTGGGTTCACTAGTGTGCTCTAAATAGTCCAAAGCAAATCTGCCATCGATGCCGGAGAAGGTTGCTCTAGGCTTGTAGCTCATGCTGTCTGAGTTTGGGTCTACCATCGCTAAAACATTGTCGGAAAGCTCAATGCGCACGTAAACCAAATCGTTTTGGTATAGGTTTAACACGGGTTCACCAATTGCCACACGCTCAAAACGTTCTTTGAAAACATCAGATACTTTACCGGCGAACGGGGCGAATAAACGGGTGTAATTCAATTGATTGGTCGCGTTATAGAAAGTAGCCTCAGCTAGCTCTTTATTGGCGGTTAGCTCATCAAGTTCCGCTTTTGAAATCATTTGACGTGCATGCAAGTCTTCACCGCGTTTAAGCTGACGAATTGCAAGTGTGTATTGTGCTTCTGCGTCATTCACGGCTTGCTTCTCTTTGCTATCATCTAGCTTTGCGATCATTTGCCCCTGCTTAACAACGTCACCCGCTTTAACCAATACGTGCTGAACTTCCCCAGCGCGGCGAAATGCCATTGGCGTTTGCTCTGCAGGCACTACTATGCCTTTGAACGCGCGATGTTCACTTTGTACTGGTGCATCCACCGAGATAGTCGACACAAAAAGTGGCTGCTCGACGATAGCTTGGTTTTCATTTTTGCACCCTGTTAAAACTGTAAGTGCAATCGCAGAGATCGTAAGTAGAGAACGTTTCATTAAATGCCTCCCTCACGAACCCAAGCTTTCACCACTTGTCCTTCAACCAGTCTCTCAACACCAGCAATAACAACGTAATCATTGTTATCAAGCCCGGCTTTCACACCACCTGCTGCGTCAAGTGACACAGTGACTTTATTGACCTGCTGCGTGCTTCTGTCCATTACCCAAACTTCACCTTGCGTCCCATTTTTGTTGACCCAAGCAGACTGAGGTAACGTCATCGCGTCCGATACATGTTGTTTAGCAATGTGTACCTGCCCAGTCATACCTGTCAGCAAATTGCGATCTTCTGGTCGAGTGATGGTCACGATCGCCTCATAACTATTGGTATCGATGTTTGGCTGCGTCGAAATTTCTTTAAATTGCCCAGGGATACGTTTTCCTGGCTCGCTATCCATCGTCACCCACATATCGGAGTTTTGCAGTGACTCAAGTGATACAGATTCCGCATAACTTACTGGCAAGGTGAAAGATACATCCAACGTCGTGTTATCAATGAGATTCAAGATCTCCTGCTTCTCTGCTACTACTTGAAACGGGTTGACATAGGTATATGACACAATGCCATCAAACGGTGCGTGAATTTTGGTATAGCTCAAATCGGTTTTAGCTTGTTCGTAGTTCGCCAATGCCGCTTTATATTGAGTTTCTTTCTGATCGTACTCATCAGTACTAATGAGTTTTTTTCCGTAAAGGTTTTTCGCGCGGTCCCATTGTGTTTTCGCTAACGCGTACTGCGCTTGAGCGGCATCTAACGCAAGCTGAAGATCTTTAGGGTCTAACGTTGCGAGCACTTCACCTTTTTGGACTTTTTGACCCATGCGTACACGTAATTCATCAACCTCTCCACCAACCTGAAAAGAAAGCTGCGCGCGATGTGTTGCATCAATACGCGCTAAAAAGGCGTGCGAGTCTTCAAGTTCTAGGTCTTTCACCGCCAGTAATTTTACAGGTTTGATTAAAGGTTCAGACGGCTCAGAAATGGCTTTATTACACCCAGTTAGCATCCCAGAAAGACTTAATGTCACCACTGCGCCAACTAAAGTGCGCTTTAAATATTGTTTTCGCACCCGCTTTCTCCGTAGGTTTTATATATTACACAGCCGTGCAGTATAAGCAGAATTTGAAATTGATCAACATATTTTCCAGGTGGATAGCAAATTAATTAGTCAAAGCGTTCGGTTTCTGGTAAAAGTAAGCGCGTGATTAATATTCGGGAAAATTCGAACTATGAATGAAAGAAAGCAGGGGCGTAGAAGTGCTGAAGCAGCAGAACAAACTAAGTGTCTGATCCTTAAAGTGGCAGCAGATATGTTTTGTGAACTTGGTTACGAGCGTGTCTCGCTGCGCAATATCAGTGAAAAGGCTGGTGTTTCACATAGTTTGATCCGTCACCACTTCGGCAGCAAAGAGAAAATCTGGCAAGCGGTTAGCGATGCAATGGACGAGTTCATGCAGTGCTATATGGCTGAACTCATCAATGAAATGCCGGAGAACACACCTTCGAATAGAAAAATTTATCTGTTTATGGTTCGCATGCTAGCATTTGCTCTCGTCAATCCTCATCCAGTACAGATGATCGCCGATGCCATTCGACAAGGCGATGACGGTGCTCTACTGCAGTATTTCTTAAAGTCAAAAGATGAGTTCGCTGCAATATTTACCGGAATTTTCGAGCAGTACAACAGCGAAAACCCTAATGCACAATTTGATCAGTGGGAATCAAAGTGGCAAATGTTGATCTTCGCACATGGTGCTGTCAGTCTCGCGCCAATGATGCAAGAAACATGGCCGGATATTGCAGATAATCGCGAAAAACTGCTGATCAAGCATTGGGAATTGTTTAATACCATTATGGCCTCTCAATTTGGGATCCCAAAAGAAGAGATGATTCATCCGGAAAAGCTTGAAGATATCGTTATTGATATGTGCTGTACTATTGATGAAGCAGTAAACTAAAAGCAAACAAGCGAAAAGAAGACATAAAAATGCCGAGCTACAAAGCTCGGCATTTTTGTTTCAATTCGTTTTAACCACGGTAGTAGCGTTGTGGTACGAACGGCATTTTTTCAACTGTCATTGGTAGCATTTTGCCACGCACTTCAGCGAACACTTCAGTACCAATCGCCGCCAAATCCGCACGAACATACCCCATTGAGACTGGCTTACCTGCATTCGGGCCCGCCGTACCGCTGGTTACAACGCCAATTTTAACGCCGTCAGCATCAAACAGTTCAACCCCTTCACGCACTGGCGCTTTGGTTTGACCTACTAGACCCACACGCTTACGCGCCACATCTTTAGTCTCAATCTGCTTAAGAATAATGTCTGCGCCAGGGAAACCACCTTCACGTTCACCACCAATACGACGAACTTTTTGGATACCCCATAGCAAGCTCGCTTCAACAGGTGTTGTTGTTGTGTCTAGGTCATGACCGTATAGACAAAGGCCACACTCAAGACGAAGTGAATCACGAGCACCAAGGCCAATCCATTCAACTTCATCTTCCGCAGTCAGTTTACGTGCTAGCTCTTCCGCTTTGTCAGCAGGAACCGAGATTTCGTAACCGTCTTCGCCTGTATAACCACTACGAGAAACAATGCACTCGGCGCCTAAAATATCGACTTTACGAATATCCATGAACAGCATTTCAGAAACTTCTGGTGCAAAACGCGCCAATACAGCCGCCGCTTTAGGGCCTTGGATTGCAAGTAGAGCTCGGTCTTCGATAATTTCTAGCTCAACACCAGATGGTAAATGCGCTTGTAGGTGTGCGATATCTTGCGCTTTACATGCTGCGTTCACAACCACAAACAGATGATCGCCTAGGTTAGCCACCATCAAGTCGTCCATGATGCCGCCCTCTTCATTAGTGAAAAAAGCGTAACGCTGTTTACCAGACTCAAGATCCACAATATCCACTGGAACTAATGTTTCTAGGAACGCAGCTGCACCGTCACCAATTAGGCGAAGCTGTCCCATGTGAGAAACGTCAAACAGACCTGCCGCATCACGAGTATGTAAGTGTTCCTTCTTTACGCCTAGAGGATACTGAACAGGCATATCGTAACCCGCGAACGGGACCATTTTGGCACCAACTTCAACGTGAAGTGCGTGTAGTGGTGTTTTCAGTAGTTCTTGAGTCATTTTCGTCTCCATTTAGATAGACCCGAGAATGCTATCGGCATTCGATGTGTTTCCAATAATAAACATGGCTCATTCTATTTTGCACGAACAAGACGTAGATCGACTTGCAAAAGTGTGACTCTTAACATTTTAATCACAACAAATCGTACAAAAAAAGCGCTTTAATGAGCAAGTTCTCATCAAAAAAGCGCCTTTTCATCATAACGACCACCAACAGCAATCGTTTGCTTTCACTATAGGAAATTTACAAGTATTTATCACTATTTGGCTGTCACCCACAAAATGAGCGCATCTTCCTCGCTAACACTGGTCAACATATGTCCCATATTTGCATCGTAATAAACGCTGTCTCCCTTGCTTAAAACAACAGGTTCGTAAAACTCAGAATAGAACATGACCTCACCAGATAAGATAAGCAGAAATTCTTCGCCATCATGACGAACCCAGTCTTTATATTCATCAAAACTACGAGCTCGAATTTGGCTCTTAAACGGCATCATTTTCTTATTGGAAAGTTGTGTCGCGAGCAGTTCATGTTCATAAGTTTGTGTTGGGTGTGGTTTACCTTCATTCTTCTTGGTAACATCCCTACGCCCTGTCGCTACCTTTTTTCTAGGTGGCTCAAAGAGTTGTGGCATGTCAATTTGTAAGCCAAGTGCCAATTTTTGCATCGCTTGAAACGTCGGGGAGATCTGCTCATTTTCTATTTTGCTCAGTGTAGATCGAGCAAGCCCGGTTCGCTGACTGGCCTCTTCTAATGTGATACCGAGTTTCGAGCGGATATCCTTAATACGCTGGCCCAGTTTTAACGGCTCGATATTTTGGTCATGTTGCTCTTTTGCCAACGTCATCGATGGGTATTCATCGTAAATACTTTCTGCCATAAATCCCTCTATAGATATCCATATTTTTTGTCTTACTCGCATTGTGCATGAAGCACATAGTGGATAGAAGTCCACCAAGTGAATTAAAGCGTGCTCTTGTTAACAAATTTTGAAATCTTGTTTCCTATAGGAAATTTTTGGTTGATTGTTCCCGTCACAGGCGCTATGTTACCAACTTGTTAGATGTAGAGATGCATATTTCCGTAAGAGATTGGTAAAGGAAACACGCAATCCAACGGAGTTTTTGCCCAAATTTAGGGCCGGATGTTCACTCTGTTCTGCTACGCAGTTCAGCTGTTTTTGAGGACAAATGAACCACAACCGCAAATCATAACTCATCTATTGCGGGTTCATTTTCAGATTTGGAAGGTCAACTACCATGAATAAGAGTTACCCTAACCACAGCTTGGAAAACTTTTTCTCTACCAACCTCTCTGCGACAGATGATGCTGTCTTTGCTGGAATTCAAGCGGAATCCGCTCGCCAAAACGAACAAATCGAACTTATCGCTTCTGAGAACATTGTTTCTAAAGCGGTAATGCAAGCTCAAGGCACATGCCTAACAAACAAATACGCTGAAGGTTACCCAGGTCGCCGTTACTATGGTGGTTGTGAGCACGTAGATACAGTGGAAGCCATTGCTATCGAACGCGCAAAAAAACTTTTTAATTGTGAATACGCAAACGTTCAACCACACTCAGGCGCGCAAGCAAACGGCGCAGTAAAACTGGCACTGCTTCAACCTGGTGACACCATTCTTGGTATGTCTTTAGACGCAGGTGGTCACCTGACGCACGGTGCACGCCCTGCACTTTCTGGTAAATGGTTTAACGCAGTTCAATACGGTGTTGATCGCGAAACACTGGAAATCAACTACGAAGATGTTCGTGAGCTAGCACTTGAGCACGAACCTAAAATGATCATCGCAGGTGGTAGCGCCATTCCACGTACTATCGACTTTGCAAAATTCCGTGAAATCGCAGACGAAGTAAATGCAATTCTTATGGTCGACATGGCGCACATCGCTGGTCTTATCGCAACAGGCGCACACCCTAGCCCACTGCCACACGCACACGTTGTTACGACTACAACACACAAAACATTGCGTGGCCCTCGCGGCGGTATGATTCTTACTAACCACGAAGACATCATTAAGAAAATCAACTCAGCCGTATTCCCTGGCCTACAAGGCGGCCCACTGATGCACGTTATCGCAGCCAAAGCGGTCGCATTTGGTGAGGCGCTTGGCCCTGAATTTAAAACTTATATTGATTCGGTGATCAATAACGCAAAAGTCCTAGCGGAAGTATTGCAAACTCGCGGTTGCGACATCGTAACTGGTGGCACAGACACGCACCTAATGCTGGTTGACCTTCGTCCGAAAGGGTTGAAAGGCAATAAAGCAGAAGAAGCTCTAGAGCGTGCTGGGATCACATGTAACAAAAATGGCATCCCATTCGATACAGAGAAGCCTATGATTACATCGGGCATCCGTTTAGGAACGCCTGCGGGTACAAGCCGCGGCTTTGGCGCTGAAGAATTCAAACTCATCGGTAATTGGATTGGTGACGTACTGGACGGTTTAGTGAACAACCCTGAAGGTGACGCAGAAGTTGAAAAACGCGTTCGCAAAGAAGTAAAAGAACTTTGCAGTCGCTTTCCTCTATACCAGTAAACGATTTTTTTGAAATCATAATAATTCCTGACAAGTTATTCGGAGATTAAGCAATGGACAAAACACTGAAGTTTGCAGATAGCCACGAGTGGGTACGTGACAACGGTGACGGCACAGTAACAATTGGTATTTCTGAGCATGCACAAGAAATGCTAGGTGACGTGGTATTCGTTGACCTACCAGACGTAGAAGACGAAGTTGAAGCAGGTGAAAGCTTCTCTCTCGTTGAATCTGTAAAAGCAGCGTCAGACATCTACGCACCAATCACTGGTGAAATCGTAGAAATCAATGAAGAACTAGAAGACAGCCCAGAGCTAATTAACGAAGAGCCGTACGAAGGTGGCTGGATCGTAAAAGTGAAGATGTCTGATGTATCTGAACTAGATAACCTGAAAGACGCAGACGAATACCTAAACTCTATCGAAGAAGAGTAATTAGGATGTGACGAAAGCTGTTCCCTAGCCTGTTTAGAGAACAGCTTTTTTTCTAGGTTCGGACGTATAATTTAATTTATTAGTAACGCAAATCCGTTACCCGAACCAAGGAGTAGGTAAAGGACAATGACTGAATTACTTCAAAGCCTCAGCACACAAAACGAGTTCGTTGCTCGCCACAATGGACCAAACAAATCTGACCAACAGAAAATGTTGGAAGCGATCAACGCAGTTAGCCTAGATTCGCTTATCGACGAAACCGTACCAGCACAAATTCGCCTAGAGCAACCAATGAGCTTGGCAGAAGCGAAAAGCGAAGCAGACATGCTGGCAGCAATGCGTAAGTTCGCCGATCAGAACCAAGTTAAACGTACATTCATTGGTCAGGGTTACTACAACACCTTCACGCCGAACGTGATTCTACGCAACGTGATGGAAAACCCGGGCTGGTACACCGCTTACACCCCTTACCAACCAGAGATCTCACAAGGTCGTTTAGAAGCACTTCTAAACTACCAACAAATGGTGATGGATCTTACTGGTATGGAAATCGCGAACGCGTCATTGCTTGATGAAGCAACGGCAGCCGCAGAAGCGATGACACTTTGTAAGCGTGCGGGTAAAAGCAAGAGCAACGTATTCTTCGTTGCTGACGACGTTCACCCACAAACCATCGAAGTGGTAAAAACTCGTGCGAAATTCATCGGCTTTGAAGTCTTGGTTGGTTCTTTAGAATCACTACCAGAGCAAGACGTGTTCGGCGCACTAGTTCAATACCCAAGTACAACAGGTGAAGTTCGTGACCTAACGGACATCATCGCTAAAGCGCAAGCAAACAAAACACTAGTGACTGTAGCAACGGACCTTCTTGCTTCTACCCTACTTAAACCTGCAGGTGAAATGGGCGCAGACGTAGCAATCGGTTCAGCACAACGTTTTGGCGTGCCGATGGGTTACGGCGGTCCACACGCTGCTTTCATGGCAACGCGTGATAAGCACAAGCGTACAATGCCTGGTCGCGTTATCGGTGTTTCTATCGATACCAACGGTAACCAAGCACTGCGTATGGCAATGCAAACGCGTGAACAGCACATCCGTCGTGAAAAAGCGACTTCAAACATCTGTACTGCTCAAGCACTGCTAGCGAACATGGCGTCTTTCTACGCGGTTTACCACGGCGCAGAAGGTCTACGCACGATTGCTCGTCGTACGCACCACATGACAGCCATCCTAGCCGCTGGCCTAACTAAAGGCGGCTTCGAGCTTGCTCACAACAGCTTCTTCGACACCATCACTATCAACACAGGTGCACAAACTGAAGACCTATACGCGAAAGCACTAGCCGCAGACATCAACCTACGTAAGTTGGGTACTCAGCTAGGTGTGAGCTTCGACGAAACCACAACCGTGGCAGATGTAGAAGCCCTATTCGCAGTATTCGGTGTGAAAGAAGAAGTCGCAGCACTATCAACTGAAATCGCAGGCAACGAGTTTGCAGCCATTCCAGAAGCATTGCGCCGCACAACAGAATATCTAACACACCCTGTGTTTAACACGCACCACAGCGAAACACAGATGATGCGTTACCTAAAACAGCTAGAGAACAAAGACTTCTCACTCACGCACGGCATGATCCCACTGGGCAGCTGTACGATGAAGCTGAACGCAGCAGCAGAGATGATTCCAGTAACTTGGCCTGAGTTTGGTTCGATCCACCCGTTCGCACCAGCAGAACAAGCAGCTGGTTACGCTGCACTCGCAAAAGACCTTAAAGAAAAGCTATGTGAAATCACTGGCTATGACGCATTCTCACTACAACCAAACTCTGGTGCATCGGGTGAGTACGCAGGTCTTATCGCGATTCAACGCTACCACGAAAGCCGTGGCGAAGGTCACCGCAACGTATGTTTGATCCCAAGCTCTGCGCACGGTACTAACCCTGCGACAGCATCTATGGTGTCAATGAAAGTGGTTGTGGTTAAGTGTGATGAAGAAGGCAACATCGACATCGACGACCTAGCAGCGAAAATCGAGAAACACAAAGACAACCTATCAAGCATTATGATCACTTACCCTTCTACGCACGGCGTTTACGAAGAGAAAGTGAAAGAAGTGTGTGAAATGGTTCATGCCGCTGGTGGTCAGGTTTACCTAGACGGCGCTAACATGAACGCGCAGGTTGGTCTAACATCACCAGGCTTCATCGGTTCAGACGTTTCTCACCTAAACCTACACAAAACCTTCTGCATCCCGCACGGTGGTGGCGGTCCGGGTATGGGTCCTATCGGTGTGAAATCTCACCTAGCTCCTTTCTTACCAGGGCATATTGAAGACGGTGTAGAAGGCGCAGATTTCGCAGTATCAGCAGCAGATATGGGTAGCGCTTCTATCCTGCCTATCTCTTGGGCTTACATCGCAATGATGGGCGAAGCTGGCCTAACAGATGCTACAAAAGTAGCAATTCTGAACGCAAACTACGTGATGGAAACACTTCGCCAACACTACCCTGTTCTTTACCGTGGCAAAAATGGCCGCGTAGCGCACGAATGTATTATCGACATTCGTCCGCTGAAAGAAGAAACAGGTATCAGCGAAGAAGACATCGCGAAGCGTCTAATGGACTACGGTTTCCACGCACCAACTATGTCGTTCCCTGTAGCGGGCACGCTAATGGTTGAGCCAACGGAATCGGAAGATCTAGAAGAGCTGGACCGCTTCTGTGATGCGATGATCGCTATCCGCGAAGAAATGGAGAAAGTGAAAAACGGTGAATGGCCACTGGATAACAACCCACTTGTTAACGCGCCACACACACAAGTTGATCTTTCAGCTGAAGATTGGGACCGCCCTTACTCTCGCGAGATTGGCTGCTTCCCGTCTAAAGCGACCAAATCTTGGAAGTACTGGCCAACGGTAAACCGCGTAGATAACGTATACGGCGACCGTAACCTAATCTGTTCATGCCCAAGCATCGATAACTACGAAGATTAATTTTTGTAGTCTCTAAATCGACAAAGGCGAACCGTTTGGTTCGCCTTTTTGTTTTTGGTGTGCCGCCCTAACACTTGTTGATACATCGAGAAGGAATGATGGCTAGTTATTGTTTGCACAAAAGTGATTTAGAAATACAGTAACTTCTGAGAACCTTTGAATTAGCACTAATATCTCAGAGCCTTAAAGGCTTGTTGGAAACTCCTCATGAACACTATGCTATGCAGGTGCTATGTAGTTTCTAGTTCAGTTGCAGTAAGTCCCATTTATTACCATAGAGATCTTGGAACACCACCACTGTCCCGTATTCTTCCACACGAGGCTCTTCATTAAATACAACACCATTTTTCTTCATCAACTCGTAGTCACGCCAAAAATCATTAGTTTGCAGAAACAGGAAAACACGACCACCTGTTTGATTTCCTACTGCATGCGTTTGCTCCGGTGTACTCGCTTGAGCTAAAAGTAGGTTTGTACCATTGGAGTTTGGAGGAGAAACTTGAACCCAGCGTTTACCACCACCTAGGTTGGTATCTTCAACCAGAGTGAATTGAAGTTTTTGAGTATAGAACTCGATAGCATCGTCGTAATTTTCAACGACTAGAGCAATGTTTCCGATTTGCTGCTGAACAGTTTTGGCCATGATGATTTCCGCTGTGTCAAAACGCTAATTGTACGCTATTTTGAGACTTTTCCAGAAAGCACGTAACGCCTTGCAAAGGTTTAAGGCACACAATACGAATGTTTACGCACAGCGCCTTTGTCACTAGAACCGACAAACAATATAGCTGCCACCAGTGTCGAATCTTGATTGAGCAACTTATTAAAGCCTTAGCTATAACTCAAGAGTAAACCTCTAACCTAATAACGAAGGCTGCTCGTATACCATGGTATTATAGTTCTTCTAGTTTTCCCTTAGCTAAATCTTCTTGTTGCTTAAGGAACATGAAGAAGTTTGCCTCACTGATAAACGGGTTACCGCTTGTGCCGAGCTTCTTCCTATTTTCAAAAAGGAAATTTTTATGTGGATGGTTCGAAAGGTTAACGTTCACAATAGGTGCCTGTAGTGAAATTTTTCTAATTTTCTCCATGCTAGTCAGGAACTGGCCAATAACTTCTGGATCATTGCTACTTACGCTATGCCCACCAACGATAAAAGCACGATATTGTTCGCCATTATCTTCAACAGCGAAGTCTAAGGAATAATCACCTTCCGTGTGGCCAGGTGTGAGATAGAACTTAAACTCATGTCCACCAATAACCATGGAGCTATCGCTTTTTATCTCTATGTCTAAATTTGGAGGAAGGAACTTGTTCTCACCTTCGCTTTTGTTTGATTGCTGTATAGATAGTTCATGAGCGCTTTTGGTCATCACGACTTTGGAACCATACTTCTCTTGAAGTAACTGGGCGCCCCCAACGTGGTCAGAATGCCCATGAGTTACCAATATGTGCGTTATTGGCTTATCTTTTAGCCCTAGCTTCTCTAGGTTGATAGGTATCCACTCAGAGTAAGGGAAGTCAAGCGTATCAATGATAACAAGTCCGTCTTCTGTAGCAATGGCATATGATGAGACCCACTTGTCTCCTACATAATAGACATTATCAAACATCTGAAATGGTTCTACATAACCGTTCTTATCATTCATTGCTGGAACATATTGACTTAAGGAAGCAAAAGACGAAGCACTGAAAAGTAAACCTACAATAATTTTTTTCACGAAATCGCACACAAATATATCCTTAATAATTTCTTATAGAACTTCGCGGATGAGAAAGCTCTAAACGATTTTCAGAGGCAAATACAACTGCAAATACTTTCTACTTAGCTTGAGTTTTAGCTGACCGAATCACTTGTAAACTCGAATCCCATTAACTGCCTATGTATTCATGATTCTTTTAGAGGTTAAATAAATGAACTCAATTGAAGCAGAGTCATGAAGCTTCACTTGAGGTTACCGGCACAGCACAATGTGATAAACCTCTTTCAAGCAAACATTTGAATGCGATTTTTCCAATTTAAGACATGTTCAATAAATGCATCAACTCTTGCAGGCCTTTTATCGCGGTCTCGATACATAATGAATACTTCTTTACCCGAGCATTGCCATTCCGGCAACAAAGGCAGCAGGTTATGTTGATCATGATTTAGCTCATGAAAGTAATAGGTTGGAATCCACGCAATTCCTAAACCATGGATGACGGCGTCTCTAACTAGTAGTACATCATTTGAAGTGAATTGAAACTTTAGCGGATGATCAAATGTTTCATTGGTGATTTGATTAACTAATTTCCATTGGCTGTCGTTGTTTACCGTAATTAGGCGATGATGAACAAGTTGTTCTGGATGGGTAATCGGTTGGTGTTGTTCTAAATTGCTTCGTGATGCACAAAGCGCAAATGGAATCGACCATAATTTCTGAGCAATCCAGTCTTGTTCAATAAGATCACCAAGACGAAAACTAACATCGACACGGTTAGATACAAGATTGATTTTTTCATTCTGTACATCTAAATCGATACATATCTTCGGATGTTGCTCTGCAAATTCATAAACGCACCGCTTTAACCACATCTGTGTCATGTTAATTGGCGCTGATAGTTTTATCGTTCCGCTTAAAGACTGACGCTCAGTCGCAATTCTCGATGTCACATTATTTAAGCTAAGAAGTAATGGCTCACAGAGTTGATAATATTTTTCGCCATCAGTTGTTAACGCAAAGTGGTGTGCACTGCGGTTAAATAGTCTGCAATTTAAGTTTGTTTCCAGCCTTTTTAACTTCCGGCTTAGCGTGGCTAACGGGACATTAAGACGCTCAGATGCTTGTGTTAGGCTTTGATAACGAGCAACAGAAACGAATAACAAAAGGTCATCCAAAGAGTGACGTTCCATATTTGGGATTAACCCTCTTAAATTTGGCTATTAAAAATCAAATATGAAATATATAGCATTATCGCGTCAAGTTAATTTTTATCAGGAAGATCTATGTCTAAGCATTTATCAATTTGGTGCGGTGTTGTTGTCGCTATCTTTTTTTGGTCTAGTAATTTTAACGTAATAAAGGCTATTAATAGCGATGTCTCTCCTTTGGATTCAGCGACGTTACGGTTTTCCGTTGCAGCTTTAATACTCTTGTTGATAAGAGGTACTAAACGCTCTCCATATGGAGCCAAGCTCACACGAAAAAGTATGTTGTCGTTGTTTGTTATAGCAACCGTGGGTGTAACTATCCAAAACTTCTCTATTTTCTCTGCAATGAGCTTTACTACCCCAGTGAACGCAGCGGTTGTTCAGGCAAATCTACCACTTGTCACTATCTTGTTGTCGGGCTTTATTCTCAAAACTTCCATTTCGGTTAAAACTATTTTAGGTGCACTAATCAGTTTTTGTGGAGTGGTAATCGTCATTACAGGGGGAAATATTCATTCTATTAGCAGCAATAGTAATATTGGTGATCTATACATGTTATTTGCTTTAATTAGTGGGTGTTTATACACAATTCTAGCGAAGCGTTTAACATCTCATATCCCAGTAACTCAGCAGTTACGTTGGGTGTTAAGTATTGGTGCCATTCAAATGGTCGCTATAGCGATGTACCACGGCGACTTTAGCCGTAGCTTAAATGCCATAACATTTAAAGACCTAGCATTAATAGCTTACATGAGCCTGTTTGGAACTTTGATTGCTTATTACTTTTGGATGAAAGGCGCTATCGTTCTTGGTCCAGATAAGATGTCTCCATTATTTAATATTATGCCGGTATTCACTCTACTGATTTCGTTCATTTCTGGTGAGCAGGCTCAATGGGAAAATGTTTTAGGCGTCTTTATCGTTGCGGCTGGTGTGTATATAGGTAACTCAGCACCTTTTGCTCGTTTACGGAAGGTGGTGGAGTAAAAATAGACGCCAACCTTAAGTCCATTATTTAGCGCAATACTTTGTTAATTGGCATAAGTTTTCTTGGTTTCCAATAGGTACACTTTTCGCTTTAGTCGTTCACTCTTTTATCTAACTTTATTGAGTACATGTCGAAAATCTTCAATCTTTTGCTAAGAGCGTTTTTTACTATGTAAAAAACAAAGGAGAATGACCATGAAAAAACGACTCAACTATATTGAAGTAGCGCCAAAAGCAATAGAAATCCTATACGCTCAGGAAGCTTACTTCCATGAACAATTTAGCCAATCAGAAACCATGAACATGATCATATGGGAACTGGTTAAGTTACGCATATCGCAAATCAATCAATGTGCATTTTGTATAGACATGCATAGTAAAGATGCGCTTCAGTTAGGTGAAAAGCCGGAACGCATATGGGGGCTTAGTGCATGGAAAGATATGCCATTCTACAGCGATGCAGAACACGTTGCACTAGGCTGGGCTGAACTACTAACTGCTGGCCTACCAGTAGATGATGATACCTATCAGCTGACCTTGAATACCTTTGGAGAAGAAGCTATGGTCAACCTAACAATTGCGATCAACGCGATCAATAGTTGGAACCGAATAGTTAAGGCATTTAAGCCAAAGGTTGGAGTCTATAAACCTCGATAATTCTATTTGACGGTTCTTACTTGTAAGCCGCTGCTTATACCTCAACTTAATAGGATGAAAAGTACATGTGTATCACTATCTCATTTTAAGTTGAGGTTAAATAGGATGATTCATTTGAACTTAGAATTTGATATTTTAAAACCTCAAAAGGCTTTAGCTGGCTATGTTCAAGCCATTTGGTCAGCATCCGTCAAACCTGATACGACGCAAACCGTACGTAAACAATTACTCAGTGATGCTGGTACAGGTGTGGTATTCATTTTACAGAATGAAGTACAAATGGATGGTGAGTGGCAAACGCCAGGGGTTGTCCTACTGCCTATAAGCATTCTGGCACATCAGGTCTGCCTACCGCCAGGCGCGGTGATGACTGGCGTACGCTTTCATCCTGCTGTTGGTTATCAACTATTTGGTAAACGTCTAGAACAGCTATTGCGGATTCAAGACGACCACCCTTTGGCTTCTTCTGCGCTAGCAACATTTGAGTCTCTGCAAACAGCGCGTTCGCCATATGCAAGGATTTCTACGTTATATCGCTGGGTTCAAACACTGATTGAGGAATATGAACCGCAGTATGTCGGCCACATTATTGACCAACCTACAGGGACCATCAGTCAGCGCCAGAGAGAGCGCAATTTTCAGAAATGGTTGGGGATTACTCCTAAACATTACCAACGCATTAAACGAGTGAAGCACACTTTAGAGCAACTCCGAGCGCAACCCGATCTTACTTTATCGGAGTTGGCGCTGGAGCAAGGTTTTTCCGATCAAGCACACATGACTAGAGAGTGTAAGCAGATTGCGCGCATGACACCGAAGCAGTATGTCCGAAAGAGAAACCTCTAAACCTTATTAGCTTTCTACATCAAACCCCATTGATTCAGAATCGACCATATACTTGTTACAATGTTCGATCATATATCACCTACTTTTTCGATCGCTCATTCCAGCTTGATGTGAGTTGGTTAGCTCGCTTTTGATGCCGCTCTACCATAAACGCGATCACTTCTTCGTTTAAGCAAGATTTGCTGATATATTGGCGTTGTTTACCAAGGTGAAGGATAAAGCCCAAATCAGTTTGTTCGAGTTGGTCGATATCATTCCAAGCGAGGCTGCGGTCAACTTTACCGCTTTTGTAGCGCACGCCATCTGCATTCACTTCAAACACCACTTTACTGCCGCGGCTTGAGCTGATGGTTTGACGCCACAGCCACCAAGTTCTTTTGAAGTAAACGCTGCACGCTTCAATCACACTCAATACGATAAAGAACCAACCGACGTAACCGTTAGGTAGCAGTTCAAACTCCAATAAAACCACACCAAAAATTAGAAAGAGGATCCCTTTCAAATACGCTTGCGGGAACTTAACTGGCTGGCTAGTTTGATCATAACACTCAGCAAAAAATGGCTTGTCGAGTGTGTATTCTGTAGTGAATTCGAAATCTTTAGACATGTATGGTTACTTCAAGGCTTCTGTAAATGAGTATTCTTGGTTGCACTCTTGCAACGCGAGCATTGTAGCGCTTCTCTGGCTTTATCTTTAGCCCTTTTGATGCTGTTTTGTAAATCAATGATAACGAAACATTAGAAGACCTCGGTGCACTCGCCAAGATCAAACAAGGCGAACCATTTGGCTCGCCTTGTTAATTAATGACCTATATGACTTATGAGGTTTTCTACTTTAGAGGGTCGTTGTCTGGCAATGCACTGTGTATCCAGACTGCCAGTCGGTGTTTGATGCTTGCGCCGTCTAGCTTGCTTTCCGGTAATGGGGTGATCTGTTTGGCATCAACCAAGAATAGGTAAATCGCTTTTACTCTTAGAGGTTGTGGTGACTGAGGAAGGTCAAAGCCTTGTAGCTTCGCCATCTTCCCACCAATCTCTAGTGCCTTCTTAACCAGTTTGTCTTCATTGTGAAGTTTGGAGCTTTTTGACATTGATAAATCCTCTTCTTCGCTTCAATTAAGAATACATGAAGTGCCACGTATGGCGTGTTAGTAAGCTCGCATATTGATAAGTTTATGCCTTATTACCGAGTAACTGATTGAAAAACGACCTTAATTCGTCATCACCAAGATTGAGCAGGTAGTCACCAACATACCATTCAATGATCGATTGATTTGGATGTGCCGTGACTTGCGGGTTACCAAACCAAATGCCCTTTTCCGTGGCAAACGTGTATTGGAGTTCTTTCAACTCTTCGCAGCTAAATGGCAGGATAAGGTGCAACATGTTTGCTTGAGGCTGGGTTGGTCTTACCGCCAAAGTTGGGAACTCTTTAATGATCTTGTAGATCTGCTTTGTTCGCTCAAACAGAGCTGGCATTTGTGCCAACCTTTCATCAAACTGCATCGCCGCAGACACCACATAAGGTGTTCTGTGATACAGGTTGCCACCTTGGCGCTTCATCCACATTGAGGCCAGTTCAATGAACGCCTTTGAGCCAAGCAGCATAGAGCCGCCCATGCCGTTGATGCCTTTGTAAAGTGAAACATAGGTCGTATCAAAACTAGCGGCGATCTCGCGGTATTCTTTCTGATAGTAAGCTGCGGTTTCCCATAGTCTTGCGCCATCCATGTGGAGATGAATGTCATTTTCGGCGCAGTACGTTTTAATTTCTTCTAGTTCTTGCCATGAAGGTAGCTGACCGCCAATTTCTCGCATTGGGAGTTCATAAAGAACGGCTGCGATTTCATCCGGCCACGCAGTGAGATCCTCAAGCTTCCATGTTTGATAAGGGTTCCCTACTGGCAAAATACTAAAGCGATGTTGAAGCTGATAACCTTGTTTTTCATGCACCGGAATATGGCTAGATGCGTGCATGGCGACAATAGGATTACGCTTTTGTCTTGTGACAATTTCAAGCACCGTTGGTTGCGTCATCGTTCCTGTTACAACAAAAAGCCCTGCCTCGTAACCCAGCAGATCGGCAACCTTTTTCTCGAAGGCCTGAACCGTTTCGCCCTCGCCGTAGACATCGTGATTGACGTTGTTTTCTTCGCACCACTTTGCCATTTTCACAAAGTGTTCGGCTGGAGAATCTTCTTTATTACCAGGGAGATGGGTATGACAAAGCTGTTTTAGGTGGGCACTCATTGTTCTGTCCTTTGAATCAAAGTTTCAACAATGTAACTTGTTAAAACGGAGGCGTAAACTGCATTTTCGCGATGCATTTTCTGCTTATGCTTCCATGCTGAACCTCCGATTGGACATAGATTTAACTTAAGAGTGATTTACGCAGAACGAAGATCATGCTCACCGTAAACAAGCCATTTCGGTAAATATGCGGCTTCTGGAATCGTCCAACCATACTTATCGTATGCCAATGCAGCAAGACCAGTCAGTTTCAGAGAAACATTTCCTTTTGGCGAATAGCGAACATCTTCATTCATGTAGAACTGGTAATGCGCCTCTAACGCATCCCTCAGTGCTTCTTGATAATGCGCCTCATCGCCATCGATAATGGCAACAAACACATTCACAAATGGAATAAACAAAGAGTGTACATATGGCACTCTGGTTGATTCTAAGTATTGCGGGGAGGATTTCTCCATCACAGTTTGCAATAACTCTGGTAACGCTGATGAATTGCTAAATACACCGTTAACGAACTCGACTAGCGCAACATCGAATGGATCTTTTAAACGCACTAACGACTCATCCATGATGGTCATCAGCTCTACGCAGCGCCAATCTCTCGCGGCCATCGCTAAACAGATTTCATCCAACCAAGCATCCATCGTTCCCCCTGCAATAGAACGGTTACCTACTTCCGAAAAATGTCGGTGCCCAACGGAGAATTCAACCACTTTGTCTGAATGATTGGCCAGCAAGTACACGTTATTCAGTAACTCAAGCGCTCTTTTTATATAAGCTGGCGAGGCCTGATGTTGTCCGTATTTTGAAGCAGTGAAGAATGAATCAAGCGAATACCAAGCGTCGCCTTTCATTCTTTTGAGAGGTTGCTGATAAAAAGATTGTTTTTCATCAAGCATTTCTTCCCAGAAGTTGTAAAAATCTTCATCTTCCTCACGAAAAATACGCAATTTTCTTTCTTCAGGTATCTCTAAATAATGATTCTTCATTGCTTCCATCGTTCCCTAGCCTCGCATTATAAGTTGTTCTAATTTTTTGCCGTGATGATATTCATACTCAAAATCAAGCCGTGAATGATGCCGAAGTTAATTTATAAAATCAATTTATAATCAGTATGTTGTATCGAAAGTTAATGCTTAACTGAAATGAATCGAAAAGCCGAAAAACATTTGAAATATAAGGCTACCGCACAAGCCGCGATGGGTAAGCCAGAACGTACCTGTCCATAAACAGTGGACGACGAACACTGACTTTGTGGAGTAAAGATAGACAGATATTCACCATTGTGTTCGCCTTTCTTTTTCTGTCGCTTTCAATAATACTCTTGCGCAATATTACTCAGCTGGAAAATTTTATGCCTCAAGCAAACTCTGTGGTCGTACTCGACTTTGAAACCACAGGTCTCTCTCCTACTTTAGGTGATCGCGCAATAGAAATTGGTGCAGTAAAGTTAGTCAATGGCGAGGTTGTCGATAGTTTTCAGCAACTCATGAATCCCGGTTTCAGAGTGAGTTCTTTCATTGAGAACTACACCGGCATTACCAACAATATGTTGCGATCGGCACCAAGCTGCGAAGAGGTAATGGCGTCATTTAGTGAGTTCATTGCAGGCGAAAACCTTATCGCTCACAACGCGTCCTTCGATAAACGATTTTTAGATGCGGATCTTGAACGAATCAACTGTGGTTATTCGGGTGAGTTTGCTTGCTCCTTACTAGTGGCAAGACGGCTCATTCAAGAAGCCCCATCACATAAGCTAGGTGAACTTGTTCGCTATAAAAATATCGACAACGACGGTGTTTTCCACCGAGCACTAGCCGATGCGCAAATGACAGCCAAGCTTTGGCTCTTAATGGTCGAAGGGATAGAAAACTCAGGCGTCGAAAAACCAAGTTTTCAGTTGATGCAAACGGTCAGTAAAACAGCCAAAGGAAAAGTCGACCTGCTACTCGCCAAAAGCCGTGCGTAACCCCCTCCTAGCTAAAAGCTGATTCTCGTCTCTTAGACGTTTAAGTGATTTTCGATGCAATATTGGCTATCCCAGTGAACTTCCTAATCTGAATGCGGCAGTTCGCTGGTCTCACCAACCAAACTGGCTTACTATGCCAGGTACCTAAAACGCTTTGTGAGTCACTCATGAGCCGAAAAAATAACAAAAATCTCAGCATTCTTCTTAAACTCAACACCTTTATTGCACCTTATAAATGGCGGGTTGCGGCGGCTTTGGTTGCCCTTGTCGCGACGGCAAGTTTGACGTTATCCGTTGGCTATGGAGTGCGCATTCTTATCGACCAAGGCTTTGCTCAGCAATCATTGCAAGAGCTCACCAATGCGATTCAGTTTATTGTCGGTGTCACATTGTGTATTGCCATTGGGACTTTCTTTCGCTTTTACCTTGTCTCTGCCGTAGGTGAGCGCGTTAGTGCGGATATTCGCCTTGCGGTGTTTAACCATGTGATTACGCTGCATCCGAGCTATTTTGAGACTAACAGTAGTGGCGACATAATGTCGCGCCTGACTACCGATACCACATTGCTGCAAAGCATTATTGGTTCATCGTTCTCGATGGCGATGCGTAGCGCTTTGATGTGTTTTGGTGCCATCATTATGTTATTCGCTACCAACGTTAAGCTCACGCTGATTGTGCTTGCTTCTGTGCCTTTGGTTTTGGTGCCAATTTTGTTTTATGGACGACGCGTGCGTACTCTCTCTCGCCAAAGTCAGGACTCAATGGCCGATGTCGGAAGCTACGCTGGAGAAGCGATAGAACATATTAAAACCGTGCAAAGTTTTAGCTCAGAGTCGCATGAACGAGCGGCTTTCGCTGTCGAGGTGGAAAAAGCTTATGAAGTAGGCAGACAGAGAGTAAAACAGCGCGCGATCCTGATATCAGGCGTTATTGTGATTGTGTTCAGCGCGATTTCAGGCATGCTTTGGATAGGCGGCAGCGATGTGATTCACGGAAAAATGTCTGCGGGTGACCTAGCCGCATTTGTGTTTTATGCCATTATGGTTGCCTCATCGACTGCAACCATTTCCGAAGTCATGGGTGAATTGCAAAGAGCCGCAGGTGCTACCGAACGGCTGATTGAGATCCTTCAAGTAGACAGTGATATTAAAGCGCCAAGCAACTATTTGCCTGTCCGTTCCGACATGCCTGCTGAGGTTAACTTTAATTCGGTGAGTTTCAACTACCCTTCTCGACCAAATCAACCAGCAATCAAAGAATTAAATCTAACTGCTGAACAAGGAAAAGTGTTGGCGTTGGTCGGCCCTTCTGGTGCCGGTAAAACAACACTATTCGAACTGCTGCAACGCTTTTATGATCCGCAAAAAGGGCAAGTGTTGTTTGGTGGTGAAGATATTCGACAGTTCGATCCAAACGAGCTTCGACGTCAAATGGCGCTCGTACCACAACAACCAGCGCTGTTTAGCCATGATGTTTTCCATAATATTCGCTACGGTAATCCTGAAGCGACGGATGAACAAGTTATCGAAGCCGCGAAAAAAGCCCATGCCCATGAGTTTATTGAGAAGCTTCCCGAGGGCTATCACAGCTTTTTAGGGGAGCGCGGCGTTAGGCTATCGGGCGGACAAAAGCAGCGCATTGCGATTGCTCGCGCGATTCTAAAAGATCCAAAAATCTTACTGCTAGACGAAGCTACCAGCGCCCTTGATAGTGAAAGTGAACATCACGTTCAACAAGCACTTGAAGCTCTAATGAAAGGACGCACAACGCTAATTATTGCTCATCGTCTTTCGACTATCCAACATGCGGATAAAATTGCGGTGCTCGACAATGGCGAGTTAGTCGATGTCGGTAACCACCAATCATTAATGCAAAGCTGTGAGTTGTATCAGCGACTTGTGGCATTGCAATTTAAGCACTTGGAGTAACGCCTAGTTAAGCGTTCAAAAGTAAGCAAAGGCGGACCAAATAATTTAATAACAGGAGTTTAACGATGTTTTTGTGTCAGTCCAGCGAGCCTTGGCGAGACTAAGAATCTAGCTCTGAGTGGTTAATGAGATAATTTAGACCATGAAGAGCTAGGATAGAAGATCCCACATCATGTCCCATCGTCGCTGTACAAGGTGACGAAATACAAAAGATGCCACTCGCAGTTAAACGAGCGGCATTAAACCAAGCAGCTCGCCTTTTAACAAAGGAATTCCAGTAAGAATCCAGTAACCAGCGTATTCTCCCTTCAACTAGAAATACTCGTTCACAACTACCATATAAAACCCAATCAACTTCATTTGTAACAATTCAGGTTTCAAAAATAGGAAATCATTACTGAAAAAGTTTACCGCGTTTTGTGTTGCTATCTATGGTTACAATGTTTGAGACATCAATGCCTTCAAACCAAGCAACACAAAAGCGGCACCGATATGAACAGCGAAGCGAAACAACTATTTTCTTATCTATGTCAGCGATACGATGCGCTTTCTCAAGAGCTTGAGTCTCGCCCTTTTCCTGAATTTTCTGAGACTATTACTCATCCTCTTGGGCACTGTTTAGTCCGTTGCCCAGCAGGTAGCCAACGCTTTTCTATTGTAGCAGTCAACTTTGCACCCTCCGTTCGCGGGCAAGGCGTGCTTACTGCATTTATCGACTACATCAAAAGCAATCCTTACCACTACCAAGGTGTTGAGGTTGCAATCATTGAAAACAAGAACTTAGCTAAACGGCTTTTGTCTCTTGGCTGGAAGTACAAGTCCCTGTTTGGCAAGATTTTCTTCGCTAGCAAGCCGACCCTAGTAAAGGACTTTCAGTCTACGTAATGGTTACTACGACACCGCATCGGTATCCAAAGTAAAGCCATCACTCAAAATCCGTAAGCATGTTGAAGAAAACTTGGCGATCTTCTGCAGTACTTCCTCGATGAGCAGTGTATTCAACGTGCGCGTCTGCGCTGGCTTTTGGGGATAGATTGATGCCCCATAACGCATTAATTTGGTTTGGTACGATGGAATAACGCATATCAACAATTCGCATTTCATTATTCGGATCCGTCGCTACAAAACCGTTTGAAAACCAACGGAAACGTTCGATGTCTCTTGCTTGTTGCGATTGCGGGTTTAGCCACGGAAATTGCTCTTTTATATTTAACTTTGGAGTTGATTCGCCAGGGTAAATTTTTATTGAACGCCCCACCCTTACGGCATCTACATAGTAGCTCTCTTCCGTTTCATAAATTAGTTTCCAAACCAAAAGATTGCTGAAACTTGGTTTGGCTTTTAATTGTACAGCGTTGTGTTGTCGCTCTTTGACGATTTCCCAACCAGCTACTTCTGCTCTATCTCGCTGGATCATTCCAAGACTTAGGTAAGCCAGGCACCATAAAAATGCAATGCGGGCATAGTTTGGGCTTCGCTTCAGTGCAACAAACAAAAGCAATATTAAAATAGGGAGTGTGAACGCGGGGTCGATTACCGAAATAGTGTTCCAAGCATAACGCGTGTTGCTTATCGGCCATAGAAGCTGTGTTCCATAACTGGTGCATGCGTCTAATAACGCATGGGTACTATAACCAAGCGCGCAGTAAAACCAACTCTGCCGGAAGCTTAGTCCTCGCTTTTTTGCGAACAATGGATACAACACCAAAGCACAAATGAAACTACCAAACGGGATAAACAAGAGCGAGTGAGTAAATTGGCGATGGTATTCCAAATACAGCAAAGGATCAGTTGAAGAACGGATGAGCACATCTAAATCCGGAGCCATCCCAGAGACCACGCCCAACACGCCAACAACTGCAAGGTTTCGCTTGTTGCTCACGGCCAGTGGCAAAGCTGCACCCAATAAACCTTGCGTTAACGGATCCATCGTTCACTTCCTTTAGATAGATGAAGCTCAGCTGGAAAGCGTGAACGCTCAATAGTCGGTTCCAATTTAAAAACCAGAAGGTTCTTCGACATAAATTATCCGCATTTAAGTGGAAAACAATACACGACTTAGTCATGCATTTGCTTGTTTAGCAACAAACACCTTGATTTAGTGTAAGAAGGAATCACGCCGTTCGCTAGTGAACGAACAAATCTGAGTCTAGGCTTGTTTGGTATTTCAAACCCGAAGGTTTATCTGACGCGAAAAAACAAGGCGAACCAAATGGCTCGCCTTGTTTCTAATTTACTGAACGATAAACGACAGGTGTTTAGTCTTGAGGATTCTCTTTCGCGTTGATTTCAGCGTAAGTGTGCAGCAGCTCCGTCAATGTTTTTACCCACGCAAAAACATCCGAAGGTGCATTTTCGATTAGTTTTTCCACTAGAGCACAGTGTGTTTCTAGCGTGATGGCCTCTTCCAAACGGAATGAGATCGCGTAGAAATGCCAAAGCACCAATCGCGTCATTCGCTCGCTATTTTGCTTTGCGTTGTCTGAGTCATCAAACGCTTGTTGAATTTCACTCAGTGCGATTGCTGTCATGCGTAGCATTGCATCAAGACGTGCAGACAACATGCGGTCTTCACTATCCACTTCTTCTTGATCAAAAGTGAACAGCTCATTCATCACGTCTTCTGGCACCATTTTACTGATCATACGAGCACTAAACTCTTCCAGCTCATGGCGAGGCATAGTTACAAGACAATCGAAGGTGTAATCACGAAGCATAAAATCACTCTAGGTTAGAAATCAATTTCAGCCTCGCATTCTAAATATTGAAATTTCAATTGCCAGTGTTAATTTCTATCCATCTACGAAAAACTACAAAACACCGTTGATTGCAATACCAACACCAATCCGCTGCTGATTATGATCATAGTCGATCAAGCTCTTACCATAACCCGCTGAGTATTGTGCGTACCCCTGAACTTTGCCCCAAATCGGAAATGACACACCCAGTTCTGCAAAACCCTTATGTGTTTGAAAGTTCTGGCGACCTAAAAAGGTAAACTCGTAACCATTCCACTTGTAAGCACTCGATAGCTCAAAGTGTCCCATATAGTCTTCGATATCCGGGTTATCATCACCTTTGGGATCATTAGGCGATGTCTTTTCATCTTCAGGTATACGCCACCAAGGCTGGATAGAAACCGCAAAATTGTCTTTTGCAAAGGTTACGTTGGCATAGACACGGTTCCAACTGCGCGATAGCTCCTGTCTCTGACCGTTAGACTCATGTTCAATACCAAAACCTAACCAAGTCGAACCATCAAGTGGTATCCAGTCAGTTGGGGTGTAGTAAAAAAGCTCTGGACGATAATTGGTTTCACGGAATGGACGAGATGCTGCACCCGTGTATACCTGCCAAAATGATTTAAGAGTCATTCCAAAAAACAGACCATCGCCATCAAACAACAAGTCATCATAGTTCATTGGTACTTTAAAACTGATTTGGAACTCCGCCTCTTCCTTACGCAGTTCATCGCCGTATTTGGTGTCAGCATACGCGCGTTTATTTACTCGATCACTGTACGTAAACGGAAGAATATAGTTAACGCGATGCGCGACTAGGCTAAACGGTTCGAACGCGTTTTCTCGTTCTGATTCCAAACGCTTGTCGACCAAGCTTTCCTGAAGTTCTTCAGGCTCTTCAATTTCTGGATCTGCGGGCACTGTGCTGGTTACTGTGTCAAGCTCACACTGCACGCGAATGCTCTTTATGGTTTCCTCACCTTTGCTTTGCTTTATTTTGTCTAGCAAACATAAATCATAAGCACTGGCTGTTTCTCCCATCGCAACTGGCGCTGCCAATAAACTCAGTATTGATATCCCTGCCACTTTTGAAGCCATCTGAAACCCTTAATATTCTTTATGTCAAACCAGATAATTTTAGTTTTTCTTGGTAAACCGCTTGCCATTCTGACGTTAAGGCAATGTTAAATGTCCGCCGACTTTACGTCTTGGATAAATGCAACAGACTTTAGAAATATCGGTCAACTATGATCAAAGCGCAAAAAACAACCAAGAGTTGAGCATCATAGATAAAAACCACTCGTTTGCATGATGCTCATTTTATCTATGCAAAATACTGGCTCGTAACTTTGATTGCAAACCCGGCTATGAATAAACCCAAACCATAACCCAAATGCGCCAATGTGCTAAGAAAACGGGCTTTCCAAGGTGTTGGGGTTTTACTCGCAGCAAAACCAAATCCTAGACAAGGTTGAATGACCAAAAATGGGAAGATCAACGTTACCACGCCTGTAATTAAGCTGGGCATTAGACTGGGATCTACCAACCAATGATGACCAAAAACAGTAACGTGAGCCAAAGCGAAAGTAACTCCGATGGCATAATGCAAAAACCAGCCAAGTGACTTTTCTCCCGGCATCGCCTCTGACGCCATAATTGGCGCATGCATAAGCTTTCCTTGGGGCATGTACAAAACCCAGCGCGCAACCAACGCATAGTTTAATGAAGGAATACCAAACACTCTCCTTTGTAACCATGCCCATAAATCCATTATCAAAGTGGCACCAATCCCTATTAGCACCGCTTGCAATCCCATTAAAAGCAGCATTTTTCTCTCCTCAAGTTTTTGATTTGTTAAGGTCTTAGTTGCATGCTACAACTTAAAGCCAACTTGAAGTCAATGGGGAATAATATGGATATTGCAGAAGTGGTTAGAAAATCAGGATTGCCGACTTCAACGCTCAGGTATTACGAACATCTGGGGTTAATTCGCTCGATAGGAAGGAATGGATTGAGACGCCAATATTCACCAGAGGTACTCAATACACTCAATTTAATTAGTTTGGGGCGTATCGCTGGAATATCGCTTAACGAAATGGCAGAAATGTTGAATCAATCAGAAGTTTCAAAGCCATATATCGATCGTGACTTACTAACGAAAAAGGCACTTGAGATTGATGAGCAAATAAAACGTTTGAAAGCGGTGCGAGACAGCCTAAACCATGTTGCCACCTGCCCTCATGAGTCACATATGGACTGTTCTTCATTTCAGAAGCTTATGAAGGTCGTAAAGCGTTATGTCCCCCAAAAGCAGAGATAAACCGCTCTCCCTACCGTCCTATTCTTGACTTACAAGGAAGTAACTCGCGGTTGTGAGTTACTTCCTTTCATATTACTTAGCTTTCGCTTTTACGTACTTCTTCACTTTTTTCATCGCCATTTTTTGCTTTAACGGTGAAAGGTAATCAATGAACAAGTTACCAGATAGGTGATCAATTTCGTGCTGCATCACAATCGCCAAGAACTCATCGCTCTCGATTGTAATCGGGTTGCCATCACGGTCTAGTGCAGAAACAACAACTGACGTGTAACGCTCTACATCTGCGTAGTACTCAGGAACAGAGAGGCATCCCTCTTGACCAAGTGCTTTGTTTTCTCCGCTCACCACTTCTGGGTTAACCAAGATTAAAGGATCATTGCGTTCGTCAGAGATATCGATGACAACAACCGCCTCTTTTCTGCCTACTTGGGTTGAAGCTAAACCGATACCATTGCCCGTTGCGTAAAGTGTTTCTAGCATATCGTCTATCAGCGTTTGTACTGTCGATACATCAGTGACTTTTTCTGCTTTTACTTTAAGCCTTGGGTCTGGAATGGAGAGAATTTCGAGGACTGCCATACTTACCTTTCATATCTATAAATCGTAATTCGTGGCGAATTATACACACGTTTCTCGATACATAAACCTGCTAAGCTATCTTGCGCACAAGGCATAAACCATTAACTCAAACGACAACACAATAAATGGGTTTGCCTTTTAGACAAAAAATCCTACAAACAGGAAACTAAAACGCCAGCACATTATGGCTGGCGTCTTGTCATGATCCTAATTGAATCGTTTGTTGTATTTTATCTACTGACTTTCCTTGGCTTTGAGTAATACTCTAATCGCCATTTTCTCACCACTTTTTAAAATTAAGTAGGCGATGCCAATCGTTATTAGCATTATGATAGCAATAAAAATACTTACCCCACCGAGCTCAGATAATAAATAAAACGGAGAAATATCTAACGACATTAAGATAAGAGAGAACACTACCAAACTTGCTAAAGTCCACAGTAAAACAGCATACCATCTTGTTTTTGATGGCATTACATCTCCAGTCTTGTAGCCGAAGTAATAACCAACACTCATGGCTGGGATTAACGTGCTAAGAAAGCCTGTACCACTCATTTCTATCCCAACAATATATTCAATGGCCAACAGCAATGCAGCCCAACAAACGGACGCCAGACACAACAGAGACGTAACAAGAAGTACCGATGGTGGCTGGTTTATTTCTGATTCTGAATAGTTATTTTTTAATTCCACTTTCATTTCTTTCCATTTATTTGAATAAAATAAGCGTTTTAGATCATGCTTCCGCTTGGACAACCTAGAGAAACAACACCACAAGAAATACAACTTGTAGCTTTTTAAATAGTTTTATTTTCATTTAACCTAGATTCCAACTAACTGTTATTTTTAATAACTAAACCCTCTCTCTCAAATTGTATATTCAATAAGCTTACTCATATGGACCCAGTGCAACCATGTTAATACGTTCTATGTATCAGAAACAATTCATTTATTTCCAATGACACTAGTGAGATCATGCGACGTGATTGGAATCTCACTTAAGTTTTCATGGACCTATAGCGCTGAAAATTGAAGCCTCTACCTGTCATAGAATAAAAAGCCGTCAAAACCAGTTGGTTCTGACGGCTTTTTATAAGTGCCCAGGGATCATTACCTACACAATTACTGCTTGAAGCTTATCTAGTGACAGACCTAGATAGCTAATAGTCATCCTTGCTATCGGAGGACTTTATTGGCTTTTACGCGGACTTTAACTAACACATCACCATCGACCAACCTAAGGTCGAATATTGGTGAATGTCGCGATGGTGACTCCATCACTTTGTGACGACAACGATTTTACGTCTGCGCTAAAGTAATACGGATTAAGTGGCATTTTGCTCTCTGCTGGTCGCGCGTAGTAAAGCTTGGCAGGCTGTTTTGCCATTTGTTGCGCGTACAAATACCCGACCAACGCATGTTCAAACTGGTGGTAACCATTTCCCCAATGGAACGCTTTGGTTGATTTAGGGCTTAGACCGACGCCTCCATATTGATGATCCACCCATACATCCATAAAAGTGGGTAACGTGTATTGAAGCGTTTCTTTCATCGAACCATCAACAAGGGAAACTGTCATCGCCGCTTGATCGAGCTCTGCCCATTCCCAAGACGAGCTATAGTGCTTGTATGGTCTTGATTGCCAAGCAGGAATGCTCTCTTGCGTCCATTTACTCTGCCATTCTGGTGAGAAAAGCGCTTTGACTTGCTCAAAGTTTTGCTGGTATTGCGCTTGTTTAAGTGTGTGTTTCATTCCTTTGAAACCAAACTCTGTCCAATTGGAATTCTCCAACAACTGACCAGTGAGATACGTCATCCAATACGCTTTGATGGTGTGTCCAAAATCATTGTGTTTCGCATCTGGCATCATTACCGCTTTGTGGTGTATCGCGCCATAAAAGCGCCGCTCTTTGTCGGAGTGGTAGTTATCCAGCATCACTTGCGTCAGCCACTCCAGATCTTGTTTCCACTTGGCTTGCGCTGGTTCTGGTAAAAGTGGCGCCGTTAACAACAGGTAGCCATTAATTTGGTCAAGTTGAGCGACTAGCTCTTGCTGCTTCGCACTTTCCCCATCACCGTCTTTCAAAACCCAAGCCAGACCGCGATCATCGCTTCGTCGGTATTGTTTAAATATAAACGCTTGCTGGTCGATAAGCGCTTGTTCGACCTTTGGATCTTGAGTCAAGTAGTAGTACATCGCCAAACCCACTAAGGCGTAAGCTTGGTCTTGAGAAGTTCGTTGTTGCCACTCCATCCCCGGTTTCCCACTACGCGTAAAGCTAACAAACCCGCCGTTTTTCTCATCTTGTAGATGATCAATCAGGTAATAAGCCCCTTTCTTTGCCAGCTCTAATGCTTGCTTGTCACCCGTAAGATGAAAAAGTACGCCATAAGCGTAAGTTTGGCGCGATTTCATGCGGGTGTACTCGCGATCGAAGTGCGGGCTAATCCACCCTTTGTTTAATTCTTCACACGGCTTTTGTGGGTCGAGAATGACACCGTTATCACAACGAAAAGTCGGAAAATTCCCCGCAGGTTGCCCATGCGCGCTTTCCATCATCCAATATGGGGCTAGGCCATTCGTCACATGGTTTAACCAATCATCCCCCGAAGGCAGCTCCACATCAGCAAAACTGTTCATACTCATCGTTGCGAGCAATAAGGTAAGATATTTAAAAGACATAATGCTCAATTAAGTTATTGAATTTTATCCAGTATAAATAACTCCCTTTACGCATATTGTTGTCGTGCTCACAATCGCCTTACGCATTTGTTTGCGTCAATCATCTTTCAGCCTCGTTCGATGACTGAGCCGCGAATAAACGCTACTCTGTCTTCGACTGACATTTTGGGCACTTCGATCAATTGATAACCAAATTTGTGATAAGCGTTGACCATCTGTTGATACGTAGCCACCGCTTCAGAAAAATCTTGCTTTCGCTCTTCGTCGTTGCTGAATATCGACGTCCACGGTGGAAAAATGAATACTTGAGAATGATAACGAAGCGTCTGGCAATGCGTGATGAGCTCATGCGAGATTGGCAGTTGTTCCAACTTACTGTAGCCATATACGTCCGCAATACTGCGATCAAAAAACACATTCCCTTGGTGGACATTGAAAGCTCGGTAATTGCTCACTTCTGCCTTCATCATTTCGTCTCGAAAAGCTTGTTTGTCATTCCAAGGTAATGCTGAACCGTGATTGGCAACCTGCGTTTGTATCACGTGACGACCGGTTTCTGGCGCGCAGATAAAGCCTTGTGTTTTTAGCTGTTCGATTACCGAAGTTTTCCCTGCACCGGGACCACCAGTGAATACGATGAGTTTATTCAAAATTGTTTCCTTATTTTTTGTTTGAGTGAAGTAATGCGTATACAGCCAAGAAAATGGGCATCATCTGGCGTTTGAAATTGGCATTTGGCACGCCAGCGTTAAGCGAGATCGGTAGTGGGAAATTTGGGGAATAGAACTGAGCAGTGAAGAGATTTACAAAGTAAGAACCGAAACGACGTGTTCATCGGTTATGGAAAACGGAGGAATGCTGAGCGAAGCAAGCTCGCCCAAAATACTGGGTTGGGAAATGGTGCGATTGGTTCTGCTGGTTAACGCGTCAATTGGATATCTATATCAAGAAAATGGCACCTAAGCCTAAGAACGCAAAGAAACCGACGACATCGGTAACGGTCGTCAATACTACCGAGCCAGCCACGGCGGGGTCAATGTTAAACTTTTTCAACGTGAATGGTATCAACGTACCCGATGCCGCGGCCGCCAAACTATTGAGGAAAATGGCACAGCAAATAATAAGTGCCAATGGCCAAGAGTCAAACACCATGTAAACGACACCCGCGATCACCAATCCCATAATTAAACCATTAATGGTGGCGATTTTTAATTCCTTATTCACCAATAGCTTCAAGTTACTTTGGTGCAAGTGGTTTAGTGCGATACCTCGAATGGCCACCGCTAAGGTTTGGCTACCCGCGATGCCGCCCATGCTCGCCACGACAGGCATTAAAATAGCAAGCGCAACGACTTGCTCGACCACATTATCAAAAATACCAATGATGGCAGAGGCAACAAAAGCGGTCAGCAAGTTAATCACTAGCCAAAGTGCTCTTAGCCTTGTCGCCACGCTTAATGGTGTGAACAAATCTTCTTCGCTTCGTACGTTTTCTGCCACTACAGCTTGTAGGCTGAGTTCGCGCAACGTAATCGCGATGGTCGCCATCGACAAGACGCCCATAATTTTGCCACCAGCCATGATAGGAAACCAATGTGCTCCACCATCAATCGAGACTTGTTTGCTGACACTTTGAATCGTTTGAATATCTTCTAGGATTGGCGTAACTACGGTCAAGTCGGTAAGTTTGATATGATTCTCGTGCAGCAACAGGGTTTGCGGCTCTATCGTACCAATCACACCACTTGCATCACGCACAATAATCAACCGCACTGGACTTTGCCCGCGTTTTAGCAGCTCGGTTTTGATGCCTCCTACGCTGTTTTTAGGGTTTGCGACCAGAAAGTGAGGCTCGGCATAACGTCCAACTTTGTTGTCTTCATACGACAATGCTTGTTGGATATGCGCGACAGACTCTTCACTTTGATCAATAAGGTATTCATCTACAAACTCGGTCGGTAGAAAGTCCGCAAAGATGATCAGTTCTGAATCCGTTATGTACGTCAAGCGTTCATGTTGTAAGTCTTTATTGAGTGATTGATGAATGTGCTTGGCGGTGTCGTATCGGAGCAAATTTAATACCGTCCAATACTTCTCAGGCGGCACTGCTTCTATGACACGTTTACGGTAAGCAATGTTGACCGACTCCAAAATGTTCGCAATCTGTGCTTCTTGATAGTCTTTCAAAAAGCTCAAGTCTTCGGTCGATTCTATCGCTTTAATGATCTCAGCAAGCAAATGTGGCACTTTGCGGTTAATTTGCAATTGGTTGGAATCTATCATTACTTTTACCTATAGCTTTCACTACCACATTCGCCGCATTGACGATATGTGCTATCCGAAGGCATGAATTCTTGATGTTAAAATTCTAGGCGATAGTTGACTTAATTGCGGAATTTATATTTCGCTCGCAGAAACAAAACGCCTCTGCATCAGTTCATGGTATAGACTTGAATGTGTGTCAGGCTCATTCGCCTTGTTTGATAATGGAGTAATCAATGGCACCTGTATTTTTTCTGACTCAGCAGGCCGCCTTACCAAGTCGTAAGGTGCTTCGTAAAGTGATTCAATTTTCGACAGCGCTGGCCCAGCCTATTGTAGTTTTAGTGGAAGACCATCGCCGAAGTGAAGATCACGCATTCGCTCATTTTCTCAGTTTCAACTCTGACCATATAGAAAAAAGACAAGCTGAGTTTGAAGCTTGGACCTTAAAGTTCAACGCATTAATTTTCGAACTTTGTGAAGAAGAAGAGCTTGAAACACCAACGCTCTCTTACGAGCATTTCAAAGGGAGCCATTGGGTTGAGCAAGTTGCGAAACGACTTGTTGACCACACTGACTTACTGCTCGTGGGACACTTTAACAAACACGAGATTCAAACGATGCTCACAGAACTAGCACAACAAGATTGCGACTTGTTGCTACTGAGTGAGCGGTCATGGCCTTCTCACGCCAACATGCTTTGTGCAATCGACCCACTTCATCGAGGGGATGAAAAGTCGATAGTAGATAAAGCCATCGTCTCGCGAGGCTCAAAATTAGAACAAACCTTAAGCGGGAAAATGACGCTCGTTTACTGCCGATACGTCGCACCATACCTCTCTCGCTATCGTGCAGAGATATTAAGCAATCAAAAAGCAGGCATTACAGATTTTATTAGTGCGCAAAAGTTAACGCGAGTTCCATTACTATTACCGGAAGGAAACCCTGAAACGGCGTTACCAAAAGCAGTTAAGCAATCACAAGCGTCGATTTTGATTATGGGAGCATGTAAACGAAGCATGTCATCTCAATTTTGGTCTGGCAGCACTGTAGACACGTTACTTGATCAACCACCTTGTGACCTACTGTTGGTCAACAGTTCCAAGGGCTGACTAGGTATTCCCTATTAACCAACCCTTTCAATACCAAGCGCAGTTATTGGCTCTTTACATCTTCTAACTGCGCGGCTTCATGCTCTGCGTTCAAGGCTTGTTTCTGCTGCTGTTTTATCTCATCCCAACTGCGTCCCGACTCAATCGCAGATACACGCTGATCGTATTTGTTGCAGGCTCTTTCGAGTACTTTCTCAGGATCTATACCCTTTTCTCTTTCCAGCGCTTTTAATACGTTAAGATAGTTCCACAACACATCGCCTAACTCGTCTTCCAAATGACAAAGGCGATCCTCACGAATCTCTTCGCGGACTTCATCAACTTCTTTGCCAATGGCCTCCAGATAAGTCTCTACGCCTTTAAACCAAGTATTGGTTTGGTCATATTGAGATTTTCTCGTCGCAATTGCATACAGCTCATCAAATTTCTTCATTGCCTCTCCGTAGAACACGTTTTTATTTATGCCTTTTTAGGACGAATAAACTTCCCTTTAGCCGTCACTCTAACTTCGCTATTGACCCGTAATTGAGCCACCAGTTGATATATACCGCGTCGTTCACCTTCACAGTGTGCAGTAATCGTGACTCGATCATCTAACTGAATAGGTGCATGGTAGCGCACATCCAACTGCGCCGTAAGGGCTTGAATGTCTCTAGATAACAAACAATGCGTCATTGCACCATCGAGAAGCGAACTGGCAATACCACCATGTAACAGGTCTGTGTAACCTTGATGACGCGGTAAAACGTGAAACTCTCCGACAACAGAGTCATCGGCTAGGTATTGGTAGTTCACGGCCAAAGAGTTCGGATTCACATTAATTGAAGAACAAACCGCACATTGATGATGAGATTCGTGAGTGTAATGACAGTAGCTGTTTGTGGACATGATAGTTACTCGGTTTCTCAAAAGAGTAATTAGCATATGCCAACAATTAAAAAGAAACGGCGAGTAATCTTTGTTTGCATGTTGCAGGGCCAGCAACCTCGCTTTTCATAACACTAAATAATCATTTTAATAATTAACGATAATTTCCAGTTTATTTAGAGTGGCGATATGGTTTGCATAGTGATTACGCAACGTTATGAAAAGGCGACTTATGAAGTTTCTCCACACGATGATCCGTGTTGCTGACCTAGACAAATCTATCGAATTTTATACAAAAGTTCTGGGAATGAGTGTTTTGGATCGTTTTGAAAACCAAGAATACCGTTACTCACTGGTGTTTGTTGGTAACCCTGATCAACCAGATGGCGCGACCATCGAGCTAACTTATAACTGGGATACCGACAGTTACGACTTGGGTAACGCATTCGGACACATGGCACTTGGGTCTGAAGATATTTACGCCGCTTGCAAAAAAATTAAAGCGCTTGGTGGCAACGTTACTCGCGAGCCAGGTCCAATGAAAGGCGGAGAAACTCACATCGCCTTCATTAAAGATCCCGATGGTTACCAAATCGAACTCATCCAAACTCAAAAATAACGAGGTTTCCTATGACAGACGCATTATTTCAACCCATTCAACTTGGCTCTCTCTCATTAAAAAACCGTATCGTTATGCCTCCGATGACGCGCTCTCGTGCTTCTCAACCTGGTAATATCGCTAACGACATGATGGCGACCTACTATGCTCAACGTGCTGAAGCGGGCCTAATCGTTGCTGAAGGCACACAAATTTCGCCAATGGGTCAAGGCTATGCATGGACACCAGGCATTTACAGCCCAGAGCAAATTGCTGGCTGGAAAAAAGTAACTGATGCAGTGCACGAGAAAGGCGGCGTTATCTTCGCGCAATTGTGGCACGTTGGACGTGTGACTCACCCTGATAACATTGGCGGTGAGCAACCTATTTCTTCTTCTGCGCTAAAAGCAGAAAACGTGAAAGTATTTGTCGATAACGGCACAGACGAACCGGGTTTTGTCGACGTGGTTGAGCCACGTGAAATGACCAAACAAGACATCGAGAACGTTATTGAAGAGTACCGCCAAGCCGCACTAAACGCGATAGAAGCCGGATTCGATGGTATCGAGCTTCATGCAGCGAATGGCTACTTGGTTAACCAGTTTATCGATTCTGAAGCGAATAATCGCACCGATGAATACGGTGGTTCCATTGAAAACCGTCTGCGTTTTCTTGGTGAAGTGGTAGAGGCGATGACGCAAGCTATTGGCGCAGAGCGTGTTGGTGTTCGTCTTGCACCATTCACTTCGTTAAATGGCACCGTTGATAGTACGCCAGTCGAAACCTACACCGCCGCTGCAGCGCTGCTTGATAAACTCAATGTGGTTTACATTCACATTGCAGAAGTGGATTGGGACGACGCGCCAGACACTCCGCACGACTTTAAAACCGCAGTTCGTGAGGCGTATAAAGGCACACTGATCTATGCCGGTCGTTACAACGCAGAAAAGGCGCAACACGCGATTGAAAGTGGTTTAGTCGACATGATTGGCTTTGGCCGTCCGTTTGTTGCAAACCCAGACTTACCAAGCCGCATCAAGCATGGCTATCCGCTGGCAGAACATGACCCTGCCACATTGTTCGGCGGCGGTGAAAAAGGCTTGGTGGACTACCCTGCGTATCACGCGGGTTAATTCATCTACGTAAAGCTGATTCGTAACTCGCGACAAACCAATAGCGAAACCAAAAGAACCTTGCTCTTCCCCCTGTGACACCAAGATGCAGGGTTCTTTTTAGGCAAGCCACCAGAATTAACGTCTTTGACAAGATGTACAACCTCGGCACGCAGAGCGCGTCGTTTTACTGAGCAAACTGCGTTGTACTTTACAGTAAGCATTCTTTAAAGCACGACGACCTGAAAACCAATCATCCGGTTTAGTGAGGATTAAGTAGCCGTGAAACCTCTTAACCAACTCGGTTCGATTGTTTTCGATAAATCGGCTATCAAACTCGATGTCGAAGTAATTCAAAGCCTCTTCGATACAAGTAAAGCTGGCAATTTTTTCCTGAATCGTATTCTCTGTCATCGTTTCTTTAGCGTAATCATTTTCAATGAAGTCTAAGTGCCTCGCGCTTTACGTTCTTTGATTTAGCGCTTCTTAAGATCATTCTTTATGGGGTTTCCATATTGAAATTCAATTTGGGAATTCGTTAACCCATCTAGCATTTTCATTTTGACAATCAATTTAAGGTACTGATTTAAATAAATATTATTTCTGGTTCATATTTTGCTCTACTTCATTAAACGGAATGTTGGAGCAACACGATATGACTTACAGAGCAGAAGTAGACGGATTAAGGGCGATTGCTGTCACGTTGGTGATTTTGTTTCATGCAGGAGTTGAGCAATTCGCTGGTGGCTTTATTGGCGTCGACGTGTTTTTTGTGATCAGCGGCTATTTGATCACCACCATCGTGATTAACGACTTAGAAAACCAGAAGTTCAGCCTTGGTGATTTTTATGAGCGACGCATTCGTCGCATACTCCCCCTCTTACTGGTGGTGATCGCCGTCAGCTATTTGATGTCTTGGTGGCTATTTTTGCCGCAAGCACACAAAGACGTTGGTCAGTTTGCAGTGTCTTCCATTCTTTCCTCATCCAACATTCTTCTGTATTTAAAAGGCCACAATTACTTCGGTTTAGAAGATCAAGCCAACCCGCTGTTTCACACTTGGAGCTTGGGCGTTGAAGAACAATACTACATTGTCATTCCTTTGCTACTCATGCTACTCGCTCGTGGCAAAAACGCGTTTTACCTGACTTTTTTCATCGCGGTATTTGCGCTGAGTTTGATGACTATTGTCTACGCGAGCAACGATCCTGATTTCGCTTTTTACATGATCTTCTCTCGTGCTTGGGAACTGGCAACCGGTTCATTACTCGCATTAGTGATGAGAAAAGTCCAAGTTCAATCTAACGATACGCTGGCAACCATTGGCATCGTTTTGATATTGGCTTCCGCGCTTTTGTTTGAAAAATCGCAAGATGGTGCGGGCATTACGCTGCTGGTGCCGGTCATCGGTAGCGCGTTGGTGATTTTGTTTGCCTCTAAAGACAATGTCTGCGGTAGATTACTGAGCCTAAAGTGGGTCGTGTTCGTCGGCTTAATCAGCTACAGCTTATACTTGTGGCACATTCCATTATTTGTCTTTTACCGCTACGTGTTGGATGCAACACAAGACATCAATATCCCACTTTACGTTGTCACTCTTTTTGTACTTTCTTACTTCACTTGGCGCTTTATTGAAAAGCCGTTCCGTAGCCGAAAAGCCATGAGTATGCGCACTGCGTCCGTGGTTATTGTGTTGTTGACGTTGCCCTTGCTAACGTTCGGCGTTATCGGTCATAAAAACGGTGGTTTTCCAGAAAGAAGCGCATTTTTCGAGGCCATGCGCGTTAACAACGGTTATGGTTTAGATTGCAACGGCAACACCAACGTTAACGATGTGTGCTCGTCTGCGCCGCAGCCCGCCATTGCTGTGTTAGGCAATAGTCACAGCATGGTTTACGTGAAGCGTCTATCTGAAGTAAAACCAACTGGCGTGGTGCAACTTACTCAAGATTCCTGTGCGGTCGGTTATGTCGACATCCTAGAAGCTGCTGGCTCAATTTCTTGCCGACAGTTCTTCAATGAGGCTGTCGATACCATTCTAAGTACCCCTTCCATTCGTCGCGTTGTTATCTCTTCTAATTTCAATAAAGAGCTTTCACAAGCCGATTATGAAGCATCATTAACCAAATTATTGAATGAACTGAAAGGAAAGGAAGTGGTCGTTTTCGGTCCAACCCCTTCTGCACCGTTTGCGGTAGGAGAATGCCTTTGGAAAGCGCGTTTGTTTGGCGAGACAGAAGAGTCTGCCTGCGACTTTTCTCCCAAACAACATCACCCTCAAAACGTGGCGAAGTTAGTGAACTACTTTGAGCAATTTGAGCACGTTGAGTTTGTCGACTTGACCGATGCCATTTGCAGAAATGGCGTATGTCGAATGAGAGTTGGAGCAAACAATGCGATGTATACGGATGACAGCCATTTATCTTACAAAGGTGCTGAGTTGGTGCTTGGGCATTACCTCAACACTACAAATGAAGCGCAACAGTTCACTTACGACCGACAATAACCAAGGAAATAAACTTCTATGCTTCAGCGCTTATCTCAGGTAAGCGCTGAATGCTTTAAAGCAAGACAAAGCTAGGCGTCTATTTGAAAATGCGCGGATCAAACGCGAAATCGAGCTTTTCGGCTTTCTTGATGATCTCTTTCATTTTGGGATGATTTGGATTCACCACGTAGTTTTTATCACGAGGTGAAATCGTTGAAGGCACTTGCAGCGCGGCAAACTCTGGATGAGGATCATTGAGAAACTGATCACCAATGTACTGCGTAGACTCGCTCGCCGGTATTGCTCGCCACGTCACAGGGAGATCTTCTTCATCTAAGGTGGCGATGAGGTATTCTGGCATTTCAATACGATATAAATCGTAAAGTTTGGTGATAGCAGGATCGTTGTTTACGTGCACAAACACTTCCAACGAGCAAAGGGATTCCGATTCAGAGAAGTAGAGGGCTTCGGTTCCTTTTGAGTTCCATCGCCCTCCAAATAACTTTGCGCCAACGGGGCTGAATGGCGTGTCAGCAAATTTCTTTTGTGTGAGACGATAGAGCTTCATATTACGAGAATACCCCGTGCTCTAAACGGCCGATCAAATCTTTTACGATTTCAAAATCCACCGTGGTCGAGACCATATCAAGTGGACGTTTTCCACCTAAGCCATACACATTCTCTCTCATCCATTTTAACGCGCGCTCTTCGTCGTCAAACAGTTCTGTCGCGAGTTTCAATAACATCGCTAATCGATAGATTGCATCACTTTCTTGCGTATTGAAGCGCTCATCGTTTTTTAGACGACGCTTGATCGTGCTAACAGGTATCAATGTGACGTTTTGAAACTCACTCTGAGAAAGCTTCACACGCTCAACAATATTGCGATACACCTTTGGCTCAAAGCCTTTGTGAACCGCATCAGTGCGACCTGTTTCAGCGTCTTCAATACCCAACATAAACCAGAAATTGGCTTTATGAGGTTGTTTCGGTTTGAAGCTTTTTAATGCTGCAGTTGCCATATCAAGCTCCTGTGGTTCATATGGTCCGGTTATTATGGTTCAAATGAGCTTAATTTTCAATCAAAGTAACAATCAAAGTAAAAAGATAGGTAAAGAAAAAGGCGAGCTTTTCGCCCGCCTCTCTTACTTATTCATCAACTTTGTTTACGCATCTATCGATGAACATCGTTTCACTTATTGCAAGTCAAAACGATCCGCGTTCATGACTTTCGTCCATGCGGCGATGAAGTCATGGATGAATTTTTCCTGATTATCATCTTGCGCATACACTTCCGCATACGAACGCAGGATCGAGTTTGAACCAAAGACAAGATCCACACGGGTTGCCGTCCACTTCACAGCGTCGGTTTTACGATCACGGATTTCGTACTGATTAGCACTTACTGGTTGCCACGCATATGACATGTCAGTAAGGTTCACGAAGAAATCATTCGACAAAGTGCCGACTCGGTCAGTAAATACGCCCTCTTTTCCACCGCCGTAGTTACTGCCTAGAACGCGCATACCACCGATAAGTACCGTCATTTCTGGCGCCGTTAGCCCCATAAGCTGAGCACGATCTAATAAAAGCTCTTCTGGCTTAACCGCGTAGTCTTTCTTCAACCAATTTCGGAAACCGTCAGCAACAGGCTCAAGTACTTCGAACGATTCCACATCCGTCATCTCTTGGGTGGCATCACCTCGGCCTGGCGCGAATGGTACGGAAACATCATGACCTGCGGCACGCGCAGCCAGTTCAATACCTACGTTACCAGCAAGCACGATAGCATCTGCAACACTACAGCCCTCTTCTGCTGCTATTTTTTCTAACACCGCAAGAACACGTCTTAGACGTTCAGGTTCGTTCCCTTGCCAATCTTTTTGCGGAGCCAAGCGAATTCTCGCGCCATTTGCACCGCCTCGGCGGTCAGAGCCACGGTAAGTACGCGCACTATCCCACGCCGTACTTACTAACTCACTAATGGATAGGCCACTTGCTTCGATTTTTGTTTTTACTAAATCAACATCGTAGTCTGTCTTACCTGCGGGCGTTGGGTCTTGCCAAATAAGATCTTCGCTTGGCACATCAGGGCCGAAATAACATGATTTTGGTCCTAGATCGCGGTGTGTCAACTTAAACCAGGCACGAGCAAAAACGTCATCAAAGTACGCAGGGTCATTTTGGAACTTTTCTGCAATCTTACGATATTCAGGGTCCATTTTGAGCGCCATATCGGCGTCGGTCATGATTGGATTGTAGCGCTTAGAACCGTCTTCAACATCGACAGGCTTGTCTTGTTCTTCAATGTCGATTGGCTCCCATTGCCATGCGCCAGCTGGGCTCTTTTTCAGTTCCCAGTCATACTTAAATAGTAGGTGGAAGTATCCGTAGTCCCATTGTGTAGGGTGCGTTGTCCAAGCACCTTCAATGCCACTCGTTACCGTGTCACGGCCAATACCACGTGTTTTGTGGTTAATCCAGCCAAGACCTTGCTCATGAACGTCTGCTGCTTCGGGCTCTGGGCCAAGGTTTGCGGCATCACCATTACCATGACACTTACCCACCGTGTGACCACCAGCTGTGAGCGCGACGGTTTCTTCATCGTTCATTGCCATTCGCGCAAAGGTCACTCGCATGTCATGTGCTGTTTTGAGAGGATCTGGGTTACCGTCTACCCCTTCAGGGTTCACATAGATAAGACCCATCATTACCGCAGCAAGCGGGTTTTCTAAATCTCGCTCACCAGAGTAGCGGCTGTTATCAGCGTCACTTGTGGCTAACCATTCTTGCTCAGAGCCCCAGTAAGTGTCTTTTTCTGGGTGCCAGATGTCCTCTCGTCCAAACGCAAAGCCAAAGGTCTTAAAGCCCATGGATTCGTACGCCATGTTACCGGCAAGGACAATCAGGTCTGCCCAACTTAGTTTGTTGCCATATTTTTTCTTGATTGGCCATAAAAGGCGTCGAGCCTTATCCAGGTTGGCGTTATCTGGCCAAGAGTTGAGAGGAGCAAAGCGTTGGTTGCCTGTAGCAGCACCGCCACGGCCATCCGCAATACGATAACTGCCCGCTGCATGCCATGCCATTCGGATCATTAAACCACCGTAGTGTCCCCAGTCGGCAGGCCACCAGTCTTGGCTATCAGTCATTAAATCTTTTAAATCTTTTTTAAGTGCTTCGACATCTAGCTTTTTCAGTTCTTCTTTGTAATTAAAGTCCTGACCAAATGGGTTGGTTTTGGAGTCGTGTTGATGCAGGATGTCTAAGTTCAAGGCATTCGGCCACCAATCCATCACCGACTTATCTGTAGATGTTTGCCCACCATGCATAACTGGACATTTACCTACCGAACCGCCGTTTGCTTTGCTCATATAATGCTCCTTCGTGTCGTGGTTGTGGTAACCACTCTTTGTTATTCAATAAATCGAATATCCACCTCAAACAGCGTAGTTCATACACTGTTTTTTTAGTTAACGCCAAGTCAAAATTTCAAACATTTCAGCGAATAAATAATTGTTATCAAACATGTACCTATATGTAGAAAATATGGATAGAGATCAGTTTAAGTCCATACCTGAATACTTAATCCCAGACAGCCTCGCCATGTTGTGATCCCAGGTCGCTAAATCATGATGACTAAATTCACTCAGAGCGTGATGACCACACGCCCTTGCCATAACTTGCATGAGCTCGACCGAGGATTCGAAGAAATTTTTCAGTTGCTGGGATGACTTTTCAACGTCGAGACGCTGCCTCAAATCGGCATTTTGTGTCGCAATGCCTGCCGGGCAATTATTGGTGTTGCAGATGCGAGCGGCGACACAACCGATCGATTGCATCGCACTGTTTGCTATCGCTACTCCGTCTGCTCCAAGTGCCAACGCTTTGACAAAATCCGTAGGAACTCGCAACCCACCGGTGATGATTAATGTGACACGGTCACTTACGCCTTTTTCATCTAAGTACTTACGTGCACGAGCTAATGCAGGGATGGTGGGTACACTAATATGATCACGGAACATAGTTGGCGCCGCACCCGTGCCACCACCGCGACCATCTAAGATGATATAATCAGCCCCAGCATCAAGCGCAAACTGGATGTCTTGCTCAATATGGTTGGCACTGAGTTTAAATCCAATTGGAATACCGCCTGTGATGCCACGAACTCTGTCAGCAAACTTTCTGAAATCGTGAGTAGTGTGAAGATCTTTGAACGTTGGTGGTGATATCGCTGGTTGTCCCTCGGGGATGCCTCTCACCTGAGAGATCTTACCTACATTTTTATTTGCAGGCAGATGACCACCCGTGCCCGTTTTTGCTCCTTGCCCGCCTTTGAAGTGAAACGCCTGAACATTAAGAAGCTTAGATTCGTCGTAGCCAAATTGAGCACTAGCAAGCTCATAGAAATACCGTGAATTGGCGGCTTGCTCTTCCGGTAACATGCCACCCTCACCAGAGCAAATCCCAGTCCCTGCCCACTCTGCACCTTTTGCTAGTGCAATTTTCGCCTCTTCAGAAAGTGCGCCAAAACTCATGTCCGACACCAACAAAGGAATGGCGAGTCTGAGCGGCTTACGCGCGTTTGGTCCCACAATCAACTCGGTAGACACAGGAACGTCTTCCAACAACGGTTGTGTCGCCATTTGCGCCACCATGATTTGTATAGCATCCCAATGTGGTAGCAAATGCCTAGGACCCCCCATTGCAGCCATCGGACCATGATGACCGAGTTTAGAGAGTCCTTCTCTCGCTAATTGGTGGATAAACTCGAGGGTTGGTTCTTCTTGAGTAGCAGACGCCGTTGGTTTGTCTCTTTTCTCTCGCTTTTGTTCCGGTCCCTCTTTACCGACTTGCTCTGCGGTAAATCGCTTGTGTGTACCATCACAAAAAGGAGCATTGGCGGTATTCTTACATTGGCAGAGATAGGCATCTTCGTCTTTTTCCGCACTAAAGCTCATTGGCTTTAAGCCGGTTCCCGAATGAGACCCATCGCAGTAAGGTTGATTTTTAGAACGCCCACATCGGCAGAAGTAATATTCTTGCCCAGCTTTCAACTCTACTTTGATCGGCTTGTTATCAGCGATGATTGGCTTGCTCATGTTGCCCCCTATTTATTATTGTTAACCATGCTTTCTCGCTGGCTTGCAATAAGCGTAGAACAGGAGCGTAAAGAGCGTCAGTGTCGCCGAGTAAAATGCGCGATTGTCGCCCGACTAACCTATACTTTTTATGGGTCTCATACACGTGGAGGCTATATGACGATTGCAACCCGATTAGATGAATATTTGACTGAGCATAACATTCACTTTCAAACCGTGAATCACAGCCACAGTCATAGCTCGCTACAAAGTGGTGTTGCAGCAGGTGTGCCTTTAATGAATATCGCAAAAGGTGTGATTCTAGAGGATCATGAAGGGCGTCATATGATGGCGGTCTTACCTGCCAACAACAAAATCAGTTTGTCGCGATTAAACGACGAATTTAATGCCACCTTCCACTTGGTGAAAGAGCGTATGGTTTACCGACTCTTCACCGATTGTGAACACGGCGCTATTCCACCGATTGGTAGCCCTTACCACATGTCGACAGTTTGCGATGAAAGATTAGCAAATTTGGAACATGTCTATCTCGAAGCTGGCGATCATGAAACTCTGATTAAGCTGGACAGAAAGGCGTTTAAAGAACTGATGAACGACTGTAGATATCTAAGATTCAGCAGTGAAGTTCTGCATTAAACTTGCCAAAACCTCTCGACATTTCCTGAACAAGGCTCTTTCAACAAGAGCCTTTCTTTGTTTTGTTGGTAGCACGCGAAGGAAGTTTCTCGGACTTTGGTGCCCAGCGTTTCAGAGCATATAGAAACAAAAAACCGCCTATTCGGGCGGTTTTTTATCAATCAAATCATAATTATTATCGAACAAAGATCTTTTGGATCGCTTTTATCGCCATACCCCTACGGCGCATTAATACGCTCGTTCTTGGCAACCATTTCGGTGTGTGAAGAATGGTTTTCGCATGACTAAAAGTTCTGAATCCTTCCTCTCCGTGATAATGCCCAATACCCGATTCACCAACGCCACCAAAAGGTGCATCTTCAGCGCCAACATGTAAAACCGTATCATTAACGCCGACGCCACCACTGTGCGTGTGGCGTACAATATGTTTGATGGTCGATTTGTCGTCCGACATAACATACAGCGCAAGTGGTCTTTGGTGCTGATTAATGTAGTCAATCGCCTCATCAACGGCATTGTAGGGCTTAACAGGTAGAAATGGCCCGAAGATCTCCTCTTGCATGATTCGCATATTCGGCGACACGTCCGTGACCAAATGAGGATACAGAAGTCGTTCCTCTTGGGGCGACGCTTCAACAGTGTGAAGGTTAGCACCTTGCGCTTTTGCATCCTCAAGTAGCGCAGTCAAACGATCATATTGTCGTTGGTTGACAATATGGGTCAGCTTTTGATTCTTGTTGGATTTTAAATAGAGCTTTTCAAAACGTTTTAAGAATAGCGAAATGAACTCTTCGACACGTTCTTGCGGTACAAATGCGTAGTCAGGCGCGACACAAATCTGGCCTGCATTAATGCATTTACCAAACAAGATAGCATCAACGGCTTTCTTCATGTCTGCATCTTTTGCAATGATCACCGGGGACTTTCCACCCAACTCTAACGTCACCGGGGTAAGGTTTTCCGCTGCCGCTTTTGCCACTGCGCGGCCAACACTCGTAGAACCCGTGAACAAAAGGTGATCGAATGGCAGTTGGCTGAATGCTTGTGCGACGTCTGCTTCACCCTCAAAAACTTCGACATACTCAGACAACCCACGGCAAATATCGACGATGACTTTATTGGTTTTTGGCGTAAATTCGCTGAGCTTCATCATCACGCGGTTGCCAGCAGCCAATGCTGTCACTAAAGGCGCAAGGCTCAAAATCACAGGAAAGTTCCACGGTGAAATGATCCCGACGACACCTAACGGTTGATACTGAACGGTGACTTTAGAAGGTGCGAGCAATAAGCCGGATTCGCGCTTGCTGGGTTTGCACCATTTTTTTAGTCGTTTGAGGGTATAATTAATATGCGAGACCGTTGGCAAAACGTCGGTCATAGCGGTATCAAATTCTGAGCGATAGCCAAAATCGTCACTTAACGCTTCAACCAGCGCTTGTTTGTTCTCAAGCAGCGATTTTTTTAACAAAACGAGGTGCTGTTTACGTTCATCCAAACTAGGATAAGGCTCGGCTGCATATGCCGCTTTTAAGCGTTCGAGGCTTTGCTGTAACAAGTTATCTACTTCAACCTCTGTGATTGCGTTCATGATGCTTCTCCTAGCCTAGTTTCTACCAATGACGCTCCAAGTTAACACGAGCGCAACAATGTTACTATTGTAGCGCTCGTGAAGTTAGAGTTCGAACTCTGATTAAAATATCTCTGGGGTGGATACTACATCAAACGTAGTTCATAAATGCCTAGTCGTTGAGAGCGGTCAAGCATATCAAACTCATGATCAACGTATTCTTTTAATGTGGCGCCTGCACGCTCAGCAATATTGATGCTAGCGATGTTATCTTCCATACAATGGAACTGAATGAATTGTGCGTGCCCTTTCCGCTTCAAAAAAGGGATCAATACTGCGAGTACTTGATCAATCACACGATGGCCTCGCCCATTATTGGCAAGCCAGTAGCCAATTTCAGTAACACGTGTATGTAAATCCACACCTTTAATGCCAATAACACCCGTAAGCTGCTCATCAAAATAAATTGCACACCAGTGGGAATCCAGCGCGTTACTGTTCACTCGCAGGGAAATGTAGTTCACGGCCTCTCTATGATTCGTGACAGAATCCGTCCAAGGTAGATAGCCCTCAAGGCTCTCTCGGTGAGTGTTCACAACCTCTAGTAAAGCGGACGCGTGTTTCGTGTTGAGGGGCTCAATTGAGACCCTTTGCGAGACGGAAAAACGCTTCTGTAAGTGATTTCCTTGATACGTCTCTTGGCATGTAACTTCATCCATAGATGTTATTCCTTTTTATTGTGAACGCTCAGCGCAAATCCTAACGCTTCATTTTATGAGAACAAACCTCTCTATAAAAACTAATCAAAGCCGTTGCCGTTCATTTAGCCCTTTTGATCGATCAGCGTAAATGGCGTTAGTGATGCCACATCTACATAATGCTTCCATACATGTTCATAGAGGTGATGCTGATTGGCAAACGGAGCCAGCTGCTTAGCTTCTTCAAGCGTACACCAGCGATACTCTGTATGCTCTTCGTTAAGAACAACTGATTGGTTAGGCGGACAAAATAGCACAAAACATGGGATAACCATGATACGGTTATTTTTTGCTTCGTAGAACTGCTCTAGAAAGTCTGCTGTATGTAACTCAACTTGGTCAATTAGTGTCTCTTCTTTTAACTCTCTTAAAATGGTTTGCCACCCGGCTTCACCCGCTTCGATACCACCTGCAACATGGCACCAATAGCCACCTTTTACGCGTTTGAGTAACAGCATTTTTTCTATGCCATCAATTTTTGAAATGACAACGCCTGAAACATGCGTTGCTTTTATCGGGATCATGTAAGCTCCTTAAATATCGAGTTTTTATTGTTACGCTGAAGAGAGGCAGATTAATTGCTACGTATTTTACTGTTTATTCATCTTGTCGACAGAAGTGTTTGAGTTGAGAGGATTTAATCGCTAACTAAGTATGCTAAAGTGAGATCTGTCGCAACAAATGAGCAGTAAAATGTCCAATTCATTCAACACTATGATTCCCATCGGTGTGCGCTTTATGGTGCTTTCCGCGTTCGGCTTTGCTCTGATGTCGGCTACAGTAAAGCACGTCGGCAACTACGGTATCCCCGTTTTTGAAATCGTTGCAGCAAGAGCGCTCGTTTCACTTATCATTAGTTATTTCGATGTAAAGCGAAAACGAATTTCTGTATGGGGCAATAATAAGCCATTACTATTTGCACGCGGTGCTGTGGGCACGATGGCTCTGATGTGTGTATATTATTCAGTGACCACCTTACCTTTAGCAGAAGCGACGATATTCCAATATATTCATCCGGTATTTACTGCACTACTCGCCGTATTTTTCTTGAAAGAGCGCATCCAGCCGTCAACTTTCCTTTGTATTACGTTGTGCTTACTCGGCATCTATATCATGGTAAGCCCAGAAACTGGGCAAGGCTCAGATAGCGCTTTACCAATGTTTAGCGTCATGATTGCGATCTTAGGCGCATTTGGTAGCTCAATTGCCTACGTCATTGTCAGAAAACTGAGTCAGACAGAAGACAGCTCAGTGATCATTTTCTATTTCCCGTTGGTTGCTCTCCCCGCTTCACTCTTACTGATTGGCGACGATTTTGTAATGCCCGATCTATATCTGACTTTCATGTTGGTTCTAGTTGGTGTCTTTACCCAAATTGGACAATTGGGGTTAACCAAAGCGATGCAAACTCAACAAGCGGGTAAAGCCTCCGCTTATTCGTATATCCAGATCGTATTTTCTGTGTTGTTGGGCATCATTTTCTTTGGCGAGGTTCCGATCATTTGGACGTACGTCGGTGGCGGTCTGATTGTTACAGGCGCATTAATTAATGCGTTTGGTCATCACTTACGGTTACCTTTTATTAAGCGCAACGCTTGATATACCTACCCAGAACCGTAAACACGACATTTAGAAAAACAGCCAGAGTGACTCTGGCTGTTTTGTGTTTAGCCTAACGTTAAGCTGATATTTTTAACCCTGCGATACCAGCGACAATCATTAGCAAGCTTAAGGCTTTGATAAGTGTTGCTGGCTCATTGAACAGATAAATACTCACGACTGCCGTGCCTATTGCGCCAATCCCTACCCATACGCCATAAGCAATGCCTAAAGGCAAGGTTCTTAACGCAATGCCAAGCAACCAAAAGCTCAATAACATAAAGACAATAGTGAATGCCGAAGCACCGAATTTGGTAAACCCTTGTGAATATTTAAGACCGACAGCCCATGCGATTTCACACAAGCCCGCAATGAAGAGAATTCCCCAAGCCATGTCACATTTCCCAACGAGATGGGGTCGTCCCCGAGAAAAGATAGAGCGGTGAGGTCGTCCTCACTTCTGATTGACTGCTTATTATATACAGAAATTTAAACATAAAAAATAAAACACGGCGATAAACATACAACTCAAACATCTCATGTACGCTTAAATTCTACGCTTTTCTTTTTAACGGTGGCGGACTCTCTATTTCGCATCAATAACGACACCGTTTTTTAACAATTTACATATAACCTTCTGGTGTTGAAAGTGTTGCATTTATTGCACAAATCACACAAAAACTAATTGAACATGTAAATATGAAAACGTTTGTGTGACTAATATCGCTTAAAACAATGACTGATGACTTTAATATTCAGCCGAATTAATTATAAGGTATGACGTACCCATGAAAGCAATCAAAACCTCTATCGCTGTCCTTGTTGGCGCCGCTCTACTATCTGGATGTAATGACGATACTGAATACGTCAATGTTCAGCCTAAAGAAGTAAAAATAGCGACTTACAACCTCTCTTTTGACCGCGCTACCTTCGAAACTTTGGTAGATGAAATGCAAATTGAACCAACGCAGCAAGCTGCGTTGGTCACCTCTTATTTAGACGGTTCAATCGCAGCCGAAGACAAAACCACTGCGGAAAAAGTCATTCAAATTCGTAACGTTGCAGCAATCATTCAAAAGAATCGTCCTGATGTTCTTATGATGGCGGAATACAACAACGAGGGAACAGGCGAAAACAAAGCAGCCATTGAAGGATTCCAGAAGAACTACTTGTCTGTCGCGCAAAGCATCAATGGCGCGGGCGGTGAAGCAAACCTTGAGCCTATTGAATACCCTTATGCTGAATCTTACTCAACTAATACAGGGTTGTTGAGTGAGTTTGATCTCGACAACAACGGAACCGCAGGTCAAATGCCAGGTGATGCATGGGGCTTTGGCATGTACCATGGTCAATATGCATTTGCCCTTATGTCTAAGTATAAAATTGACACGGCAAACACACGTACATTCCAAGCATTTAAATGGAAAGATATGGAAGGTGCGACAATTCCAACCATTACTATCTGTGACGGTTCGCAAAAGATTCCAGACGGCATGAAGTGTGGTGATGAATGGTACTCAGCGGAAGAGTGGGATCAAGTGCGTCTATCTTCGAAAAATCACGTCGACGCGCCAATCATCATTCCAACACGCAATGGCGAGGAAGTTGTACACTTGTTGATGTCTCATCCTACTCCACCAGTATTCGACACCGGTAAAAACAAAGCGCAAAACGCAGCAGAAGTGGAGTTTTGGCATCATTACATTCAAGGCAAAGACTATTTTTACGACGATGCGGGTAAAACAGGTGGCTTAACGAACGGCGCTAAATTCGTAATGATGGGTGATCAAAACCTTGATCCAGTGGCTGGTGACGGTATTAGCTCTGTAATGCAAGAGCTGCACAACGATCCATTGGTTAACCAAACCGTGATGAATGGTGAGCTTTACCCAACAAGCTTTGGTGCAGCTGAACACGCTGTTGACCGCAGTTCAACTCACCCATATCCGAATCGCATCACTTCAACGTTTGGCTTAGGGGTAGACTATGCCTTGCCTTCAGCAAATTTGAATGTAATAGACTCTGGTGTGTACTGGTCAGCGTCTTATGAAGAAGGCCGTAAACTATTTAACGATGCACGTATCGGTAAGTATGGTGATGGTAAGGATGTATCTTCCGACCATCGCATGATCTGGATTAAAGCACAGTTCTAAACTGCATAAAAAAAAGCCAACCACAAGGAGTCGTGATTGGCTGTATATATTTGTGAACAAGATGGTTCACTAACAACGTCAGTTGGCTAGGTGACCCTCGGCTTAGAAAGGGTCACTCATACTAAAGCATGAGGCGTGCCAACTTTTCAGCGCACAAAAACAGGTTGTTATTTAATCACTTTCATTAAAACTTAACCAATAGCTACTGTTTGCTCACCGAATAAATTGCAATTTGCAAACTACCATTGGCATTTCGCAATAAACCTGATCTTTAGCTCTTGCTTTTATTGTTTCCTAGCTAAGTCGCGAGCAAGGATTAACGCAAGTCCGAATACTTGCAAGAAGAGTCCGATATTCTTGTACCAAGCGATCTTTTCATCCTGCTTTGCCATTACCTCATTGAGCTCTACATTCTCAATGTAGTAATTATCGATGCGGTCTCTATACGAAGCTTGTGCCTGATTTATTTTTGACATCAGTTGAGGAAGTTGATCAATTTTTATTTCATCCGACTCGTTGAGAACCCAAGAAGATAAATGCCCTGCTAATACCTCTTCTAGCTCTAAAGGTATCGCTACGCTCTGACTTATGTGCACATGCAGCAGTAAAGCTTCTCTTTTCCTTTCTAGGGTTTCCACACTGTTCCATGCGAGTTGGATGGAATACAAGTTTTTTGCTGTTTGCTCTGCGAGCTGCGATTGCTGTTTACCCAACTTATCAAGGACTAAGCTAGTAACGATGATCGCGCCAATATTCAGTACTAATCCAATCAGAACGAGTACCCAAGGTGGTGGAATGTAACGTCGCAGACTTACCATAACTTATCGTATGGCAGGTAAATCATATTTAACACAACCAATGAAAGTATCACCAGAAATGTCACCTGCATCCCTCTAATGCGCTTTTTCAAGTCTTTTTTCAATATGCCTTTAGCATGAATAACTCGACCAATTACAAAAATAATACCGGTGAGATGTATCCATGTTGGGTAAGCACTATTAAATTCTAAAAGTGCCATTAAAATCAGGGTGATGGGGATATATTCTGTCGCATTACTCTGGGCACTACGAGCAATTTGTAGAGCCTCTACCCCACCATCGGCATAAGCAATTTGATTTAAGCGACGTTGCTTAATTACTTGAACAGCCAACCAAATAATGAGTATTGCGAGAATATTGGCATACAGAGCAGTGATCATATGTCGTCCTTCTTGATCTGGTTTTCACTTATATAAGCGTGTCACTTGGCTATAACTATAGCGGTATCATTATGATAATGCGTCAAATAATCTCAAGTTATGATTTCTATTCGGGCAAAAAACGAAAGCCAATGCTTCATGACATTAAAAATGCCCTCGAATGGAGGGCATAAGAATAAAGAAGCTAATATGTGAGAATATTGAAACCACTATAAGGGGTGTTTGACCAGCTTTTTGCGCCGATGCCCTTTGATAATACTTTCAAAAATTGTGAACAACAGCCCTACCCAAATAAATGCAAAGGTCACCGCTTTCACTTCGTCAAACAACTCGCCAAAAAACATAACTGCCAACACAAACTGCAAGCTTGGCTCGATGTATTGCATTAGACCGACGGTTGATAAATTAGTTATACGTATTGCGATAGAATAAAATACGAGTGGTAAAAGTGTGATAGGTGCACTGCCAAAATACAAAAGCAATGTTGTGGTATCTGTGCCCGAAGCCAGTTCACCAGTTGCCCATTGTTTATAGAGCAAATATGCGAGTGCAACTGGAGTCAGTAACAACGCCTCAACAAACAAGGTTGTACTCCAGTCATAATTTATCTTCTTCTTGTACAGCCCATACAAAGCAAAGAACAACCCCATCGTTAGTGCGATAACGGGTAGCTGACCATAGTGAATCACTTGATACATAACACCAATTGTTGCCAGCACGATTGCAATAAGCTTGCCTATTGAGAGCTTATCCCCAAGAATAAATACGCCCAGTGCAACAGATACTAATGGTCCAATAAAGAAGCCTAAGCTGGCATCGATGACCCGATGATGGGTCAAAGCCCAAGTGAACGCACTCCAAGAAATACACATCAAACTGCTCGCCACAAACGTGTACCACAAGGATTTTTTATCAAGCCAGATTTCTTTCCAATTCAGCCCTCGACGGGTTATCCCAAGTACAATTAGAAACCCGACAGGTACAGACCCAATGATTCGCCATGCTAGCAACTCATCCATAGAAGCATTTGGTAAATAACGATAATAAATTGGTAGCAATCCCCAGATCACAAAGGAGAATGCTGCCATAAAAGTGCCATAACGAGTGTTATTCATAAAACTATCGCCCATCTAAACGACCAATTAGGCGTAAGTAAACAAGTCCGCCATACATAAAAAGGAATGCAATCCCGCAGTGACTTTATGATGCAGATGGCATTATTGGCTCAACGCTTGTACGACGGCGGTAAAGCCACTCACAAAACACAACATAAGTGCCCCAAACCGAATCTTTTCTTTTGGTAACGACTGGGTAGTTTTCATTGCTAGCCAGTAACCAAGCGCCGCAGCAGGTAATAGAGGAATAGTAATGACCAAATGGTGCAATGTGAAGAAGCCCACTGGGATTTGTACTATTAGTGAAATAATCGAACTGAAAACAAAAAAAGCCGATAAGTTGCCGCGTAACTGATTTGCTTCTTGATGCTGCAACAATAACGCCATCGGAGGGCCTCCAATCGCAGAACTGGTACCAAACAACCCAGAAAAGAAACCAGCACATGTCATACGCGAAGGCGTAGGCTCAACCCGAAACGGTAAAACACTCACCAAGACTGCAAACAGCACCAACAAACCAATCCAAAGCGTGAGAGTTTGTGTAGATACAAAAAAGAGTAGCAAGCCACCAGCAATTGATCCCGGCACTCGCCCAATCAACGCCATCTTTAAGCCGCCGATTTCAACACTACTGCGGTGCTTCATCGCATTCATCAACGAAATAAATAACGCGACTAAACAGATTGGCGCAGGAACATATTCTGGCGCCCAAAGAATCAGTAAAGGTGCGGCAACAATAGCCAAGCCAAAACCGATTGCGGTCTGGACATAAGAGCCAAGAAATATCAAACCTATTGCAAGGAAGTTTATCGAATCGAATTCCATTTAGATTATTCTTATATTTGAAAAATAAACACAAAACCAAAGCACATTCACATGACGAATACCTCAGGCATACTGCGATATGAATTCCGCGTAGCATTCATCAAAGTGAATAAAAAGACAATCCATTTGTGCGGTTCGCCCTCATTTGCATTTTGTATTTCATTCCGCTGATGTACATGTTTGCTTACATCGAAGAGGATTCATGCTCGCCTGTTCACGCAGCATTTCTTCAGCGGAATTAATGACCTCTTAAAATCTAGCCGAATTAGACCCGTGAATTCTCCGTTGCATTTAATGGATTCAGTCAATTAGTGCGGCGTCGGTATAGCACTTTACAACTCACCTCTTTATACTACTGATCGATTTATCATTACCGTACTTATTTACACAATAAACAAGTGTACGGTCAGTATTTTTCTACCTTTAACTTGCTGTGAAAATAATATGAAAAAACAAACGGGATTTACTCTAATAGAGTTAGTCGTAGTTATTGTCGTGCTCGGTATTCTTGCTGTCACTGCCGCGCCACGCTTTTTAAACCTTCAAAGTGATGCACGTGAAGCTCGTTTGGAAGGAATGAAAGGCGCTATTGCGTCAGCATTAGGCGTCGGTTATGGGAAAATGGCGATTGCGGGATTGGAAAGCAAGCCTTACGTTTCAAACTTCGTAGACAGTGCTTTAATGGCAGATTTACCATTTGACGGCTGTAATATTGGTGGTTCAAAGCGCTGTGTTTTTTTATATGGATATCCTGATTCTGATAGCGAATCGATGAAGTTACTCGTGCAAGGACTGAACGAAGAAGACTCGGATTGGAAAACATTTCATCACCCGGCTGGTTCAACAACTCGCGAAATGGTCATTGCAGCAGCCGACGAAAAAAGAGCTAGCCTTACACAATGTGGAATTTTATATGGGCCACCGCAGACTCCAAACGAGAGTTACACCTTAGATATTCTTCCCTGCCCTCAATAAAAATAAGGCTGCCAATCGGCAGCCTTATTTGTTTCATCTGATCGGTTTTTTACGCAAAGTTAAACACGTATTTATCCATCATATTCACCATGCGGCCAATCTCTGGCTTGGTAATCGTATCATTTGCGCCAAGAGATAGTGCTTTCGCTCGGTTATCCTCACTCATCAATGACGAGAACATAATGATCGGCATTTCATGAAACGCTTCGGTATCGCGTAGTCTCTTCACTAAGTGCATACCATCCATTCGAGGCATTTCTACGTCCGTAACCACCGCATCTAATAGCTCTTTAACTGGCAAGTTTTCTTCTTTCGCAACCTCGATCAAGCTCATCAACTTCTCATGCGCCTCACCACCGTCTTTACATGTGATCACATTGTAGCCTGAAGAAGCTAATGTATCTTGGATCAAAGAGCGAATAAATGCTGAGTCATCCACCACCATGATCGTTTTCGCATTACGCTTACCGACCATTCTCTGGTTGAGATCCACCGACTTGTCTCCTTTCACATCGTATTTTTCCATACTCAATTCTGGGTTGATGTCTGCGATGATTTTTTCAAAGTCGAGAATCATGATCAGGTTGCCTTCTTTACGGACAACGGCCACTACACAATCTTGTTCGCCCGCTTCCAAAAACTGACTTGGTGATTCCACATCATTCCAAGAGATACGATGAATACGCGAAATGCTGTCAATTAAGAAGCCATTGGTCATTTTGTTGAAATCCGTAACGATTACAAACTTGCGCTCCAGATCTTGTCGTGTTGGCACACCTAACCAACCAGCTAAATCCACTAAAGGCGTCAGTACATCTCTGGATGAGAACACACCAATCATATGAGGTTGTGCGTTTGGATAATCGGTTGTTTCTGGCACGCGAATCACTTCTCGTACTTTCGCAACGTTAATGCCGTAATAACAAGTTTTTGTGCTGCCATCTGGCAATGTTTTTTCTAAATGAAACTCGATGATTTCAAGCTCATTGGTACCACTTTCTGTCAAAATGGTGCTGGTTACGTTACTCATAAAGCCAATTATCCAACCAAAAATACGCATCAGAAAAGTTTGATGCAAACGCCATGAGAAGCCATTCTCTGGCTAAAAATCCAAAAGTCCTTTTTAGTCGTTACAACAAAATTTGTAAACCATCAAAAGGACGGCTAACGCACATTTCCATACCAAACCATGTAAAATTGTCTCATTTTTGAACACGACATTATGAGTGGCCAAAGTGCGAATTAACACCTCCACTTTTAGCGGCCGAGTCAATGAAAAGTTTAGAAATAATTTGAAGTGATGTTCAGCGTCAATAGCCAAACCTATCTAACAGATATCATCACAAAGTTGGCTACCGTGCTCATGCCTGGTTTAGAACAAGCTCTCTTCAAGTGGCTTGGTATAAAACTGCGCTTGTGAACACACGGGTTTAAATCGAAGCGCTAGAGGCATCGCAAGAAAATCTGAAGGCATAGAACACTGAAAGAACACTTTCAGTTTGTTAGTTTTCTGTCAGCGTAAGTTTTAAGCAATCATCCTATCACTAGGTATTTCAATACCTGACATCGCTATTCCCATAATCAAGACACTGATTTTCACTTTTGGAAAGAGTCATTTTCCTTCCTCTTAGCAAGGTTTTTCCTACAATCCTATTCATCCAATTGCGCTGTCGCCTGACAGCACACTAGTTGATGTATTAGGTGAGGTTAACTTTGAATAATGTTCTTATTATCGACGCTCAACCATTGTATAGCGAAGCTCTTGCTTCTCTAGTTGAATCTGTAGTCAACACAGCTGAAGTGATTCAAACCACTGACAGTGCGGAAGTGATGGATCTTGTTCGAGGCCAAAAGATTGATTTGATTATTCTAGACGTAGTGCTTGGCGACCGCGATGGTATGCGTTTAGCCAAAAACATTTTAGCGACGGGATATCGTGGCCGACTGTTATTTGTTTCTTCACGCGACTACTCGAGTCTTTCTAAAGCAGCGTACGAAATGGGCGCAAACGGCTTCTTAAGCAAGCATGAAACAAGAGAGACCATTATCGACGCAATTGTGAGTGTTTCACGCGGTTACTCAATGTTTAAGTCGACTCACACACCATCGTCGGGTAACGTAACACTTTCAAATCGCGAAGCCATGGTGTTCCATTATCTTGTACAAGGCTACTCTAATAAGAAGATTTCTGAACAACTTTCACTCAGCGCTAAAACAATCAGCACCTACAAAACGCGTATTCTGAAAAAGTACCATGCGGACACGTTGATTGAACTTCTGCATACTATTCCTCAGTCAGAAAACATTGAGTTTTGCCGCTAAGCGCTCATGTATTTTGCAATAGCACCGATTAACAGCTGGTGCATTGCATCATGTCTTAAGCTTTGCTTCACCTGTACAACCACTTTTGGCCAGCCATCTGGGTAAAAATGCTCTGGCACTCTTATAAATTTATATCCATCAATTGGCGCCTGATATTCAAGTAGCACGGTTGCGGCGCTTTTTTGCTTAATTAGCTTCAATACGCTGCTTACGTTGTCTAGAGCCGCAATACGGTTGATGACCATACCGTGGCTTTCCATTGCACGCTTAACGAGCTGCTCTTTCTCTTTCCAACCGATAATCTCTAACATGATAAAGGGAAGTTTGGCTGCTTCTTCTAGGGTGGTAATTCCCAGCTCTTCAGGGACAACTAACACAGCAGGCGCATAGCCGATGAACTTCTGATAAACAGATTTCGGAACATCCTCGTTGAAGTAATGTAACTGCGCATCCACTTTGCCTAGGATTATCTCTTCTATCGTATACTCTGTAATCGTTGCTATCGAAATGTGCGCCTTGGGAAACAGCGCCATTAAATCCATTGCAAGTAAATGCCCAAATGAGTATTGAGCGGTTTGCGGCAAACAAATGGTGATGTCTTTTTCGTAATTTTCCGGTTCAAACTCATCTCTAATTAGACAAGTTTCAAGCTTCTCGAGTGCATCGGAAATTTTAGGTAATTGACGTTTTAAATAGTCCGTCGGTTCCATGTGGTGAGGATGCCGAATAAACAATTCATCGTTTAGCTGGAGTCGCAATCGGGCAAGGTATTTGCTAATTGACGCTTCGCTCTTCCCCATCGCTTTCGCAACGGGCTTGAGCTGACGGTGCTTATCCAGTAAGACAAGTATTTTAAGTAAGTTTAAGTCGAGATCTTTGTTCACGTGCGACACCAAATGTAAGGTCGAGAATAAATAGAGCAATCACTATTTGTTGACTGCTCTAATATAAAAGACCACTCATTCTGTTTGGTCAAATTAATCAAACAGTTATGTCATGGTTATGTTCCGTAACTTAACATTGAGTCAATACTAGCGCTGCTTAATGGGACTTTTGTCTGTGTTTTTTCATCTCATAGAGATCTTCATCTGCACGTACAATAACGTCCTGAAGCGTTTCGTGTAATTCATTCGCCGCGATACCAGTACTCACACTAACTTCGATATCCAAGGTCTTTAGTCGGTTATCTTTAACGACACTACGAAGCTTCTTCGCCAATATTGAAGATTGACTGATACTGCAACCCGGCAGAATCGCAACAAACTCATCACCACCAGTTCGAACTAGATAATCACTATTTCGAAACACTTTAGACATAGCATCAGCAATAATCCCAATAACTTCGTCCCCTACATGGTGACCGTAATGGTCATTGATTCGCTTGATCCTATCGCCATCTATTGCAATGACAGAATATGGCGCGGTTTCCAAACGACGTTTGAATTCGCTATCTTGAAAGACTCTGCGGTTAAACAATCCCGTTAAATCATCTTTCGTCACGTTCGTCAGTGCTTTCGCGAGGCGAAGTTTGCTCTCTTTAGATTCATAAGCTTTGTTGTAATACGCTAAGGTTACGAAAAAGAAGATGATAAACAAGAACACGTAATCCAGTACAATTTTACTGAATGGGTACATGTAAACAATGAGATTGTTGTTGTCTGCGACATATGATTGGGTGTACGCGAATGATGGAAAGGGGTAGCCAGCGAAGTAAATCACCATTTGCTTGTTCCCATTCGCAATTTGAACATCCACCGCTTTCCCATCATTATAAAGCGGCGAGAGGTACAATTGTTCCGAAAACTCTCCCACTAACTCACCTTGAAAGTAAACCGGACTCATGATGCTTATCGCCATGTCATCGGAGTATGTCGTTTTAAATGGTAGGGAAAACAATACCCGGTCCGTTAGTTGCTCTTTCCACGCGGCTAACACACAAGAATAGTTACTTTTACACCAATCAACATCAAATGTGGCTTTCACTCCCTCTAGCGCTTCAATCGGTTTCTCTAAGATGAGTTTGTTTCCAGTATAAGAACGAAAATACATAACGGCATTTTGTCGATTGAACGCATTTGATAAATACGCTTCAGCCTGATGAAGCGATTTCCGTGCAACAGCTTCAACGTAATTAAGTTTTTCATAACGTGACAGGGAGTAAATCGCATCTTGAAAGCTCAGCTCTGTTTGCGCTTCTACTTCACTCACGCTCATGCCTTTGTATTGCTCGAGCTGCGCTTCCGTCAATAGCCCCATGAGAATTACTTTTTGTTTTATTTTGGCTAAATTATTCGCGTAAGTGTTGAACTGCTTTACTTCATAAGAAATTAACACCGCACCAATCATTGTGACAGAAGTGACGAATAGTAATGTTGCGATGAAAAGAGACAACGCGATACTTTTAAGTGTCATGATGCGGTCTTACGCCCCCGCCACTCTTGTTAGCTCAACAATGTTCTTTACGTTAAATTTATCCAATAGACGACGTTTGTATGTGCTGACTGTTTTGTCACTTATTGATAGCACTGAAGCGATTTCTCGATTGGACTTTCCTTGTAATAAATACTTCATTACTGCGCTTTCTCTGCTTGAAAGTTGTGGCATTTCTCGAACGCTATTAACAACTTGCTTAAATTTGAAGAAGGTATACCCCTTCTCTACCGCTTCTATCGCGTCTTTAAGAATGTCGTGATTTTCCGATTTACACACATAGCCATCAGCGCCAGAACGAAAAGCCATTTGGCTGTACATTTGGCTAGTTTCAGCGGAGAAGAAAATGACTTTGCCTTCATAACCATGGGATTTAATACGTTTGTAGAAATCAAACCCATCGCAATCTGCCAAGTTCACATCTAAGATCAACAGTTGAATTTCTTCCTTTTTCAATATTTGTAATGCCATCTTCGCTGATGTTGCAGTAAATACCCCATTTGTTTTACCTAACTCTTCCAGCAACGACTTGATTGCAACACAAACGAGAGGATGATCGTCAAAGATCAAGTAATTCAATTTATTCATATCTTTCATTTAGTATGGTTATGGCTTCTAGTGGCATGGGTTTATCAATGTAGAAGCCTTGGCAAAGATCAATGCCATACTCACGTATCGCTTGCAATGTGACTTCGTCTTCAATACCTTCCGCGACCAGTCGTATATTCAAACTTTTCGCTAACGCGCAAATAGCAACAACGATGTTGCGTTTTTTGATGTCGCATTCGACACCTTGTACAAACGAACGATCGATTTTTAACTCGTTGAATGGCAGTTGAGCCAGTTTTTCAAACGTCGATGACCCCGTGCCAAAATCATCTATTGAGACAGTGACACCGTTCATCCTCAACTTGAGTAAATTCTTGTACAGGGACGCGCTAGTCTGAAATGTATCTCGCTCTGTAATTTCAATGGTGATTTGTGATGGGTCAATCTCGCTCTCTAAACATTGCTGTAAAAAGTAATGAGAGAACGCCGTATCTTCTAAGTTTTCATGGTCTACATTGATGGATACGTTTTGCGTCAATCCGCGGTGTTTCATGTCATAGATAACATTACTCAATACAGCTTGAAACAACTCTCCAGAAAGGCGGCAACGCTCTACAATTGGCAAAAAATAATGAGGGGGTAACACACCATAAATAGGATGATTCCAACGCGCGAGCGCTTCATACCCAAGCACTTCCCCACTTTGCACATCGACTAAAGGCTGGTAATAATTTTTCACGCGCCCTTCAGCCAGAGCAAACAGGAATTCTTGATCTTCCACTTCAATAGGTTGCGCAAAGCTGACTTGTTTCGCTTTTTCATCTTTTATTTTACCCAACAAATCAACGACTTCATTTTCATCGTATGGCTTAGGCAGCTTCCCTAATACTTCAAAACTAAATCCCTCGCACATGGCTCTTACCGCAGAAATAATGGTCAATTCCATTGCACTGACCAGTACAACTTGCCCCTGGTACTGGACTTTATCGAGCATTTCCATCATATCGATGCCGTCTTTTCCGGGCATTTGGATATCACAAAAAATCACGTCAAAATATTGTTCCTGCACACTCTGAATAGCGGCATCCACACAGTTAAAAGGGATGACTTGCGCGCAATAGCGTTCCAATATTTGCGTAAGTATTGTGGTTTGTAGCGGATGGTCATCAATCACCATCACATTAAATTGTGTATTCATTTGTCTCTACCCAATAGTTTATGTTTTCGATCTCCTGCTCGATTCGTAAAATTAGCTCCGCTGTTCGCCTGTCAAACTCCGCAGCAGTAACTCGTTCTGCCTCAATACAAAGCTCAGCCAGCATGCTTACCCCTATCGCCCCAACCGCTCCTTTGATGCCATGAATGACCCGTTTTTTGTCTCGCTCAGTCGATGCGGCGTTTAAGTTTTTTATATCTGTAGACATTGATTGACTAAACACGCGCGCAATCTCTTTTGCGTCCTGTGCTTTGAACCGTTTAATCCAGCCGGGCAGCCTACCCCTCTCTTTTTCGCCGATAAATGGAATCAAAACGGTTTTTAATTGATTAAGGTCATAGGGCTTGTAGAGCACATCATCAATGCCGATATCCTGTGTACGTTCAATGGCAAGACGAGCATCTTCTGCTGTCACACCGATGATTGGAATTGCTTTAAATTCGGAGTTTTTCACGTGCCTAACAAGCTCATAGCCATCCATTTCTGGCATATGAAAATCGGTCAGCAGCAACACAATGTTTTCATCTTGGTTGATGTATTCCCATGCTTCGCGGCCGTTATTCACAATGACAGGTTCGATTCCAAGTTCATGAAGCTGCATTGCTATCACACTTTGGTTAATGGGATTATCTTCTGCGACCAGTACCGTGCCGAGAACCCAAGAAACCACTTCTTGATTTACGTCACTAAGCTTGGTTTCTTGCTGCGTTTGGCTGAGCAAATTGAACAATGTATCTGGATATTGAATCTCTCTTAGCGTAAGACTGCCAAGTACCCTTTGTTCGTCACGCAGCATTAGGCCATTAAAACTGGCATCGCTGTCGTGTATAGGGTGAAGGTTCGCCACCATTGTTTTTAACGTCGCTGGACGCATTTTCCACGCGTCACACCACTGGCGAACATTAAGTGGTAAGCTCTCGCTATACGTCCAGTTCAAACAAACGTCTGGCTCAGAGTCGCAATGCTCAATTGGCAGTCTGACGGTAATCGTCGTGCCCAAGCCAAATTGTGAATCGATGCAGAGCACGCCGCCCATGCAGTCGATCAATCGGTCAACAATGCTTAGCCCCAATCCAGTACCGCCATATTTACGCGTAATAGTGTCATCCGCTTGAACAAAAGGATTGAGAATGCCTTCGAGTTGGTCATCCGTCATGCCGATACCTGAATCTGCCACTTTCAAGATAAGCTGCTTTTCATGAAGAATGACACTGATTCCAACCTCGCCTTCCGCAGTGAATTTCACCGCATTGGAGAGTAGATTGGTGGTAATTTGCACCAATCGCAGCGCGTCGATTTCAATGAAAGCATTCGAAAATGGTTTGATTGTCACTTTGTAATCCAAACCTTTCGCGAGCGCTCGTGGTTCAAAGCTTCGAAACACATCGCACAAGGTTTTAAGCAAGTCAGTCTTAACTGGGGCGACGGTTAAGTGCCCTGCTTCTAACTTTGAATAATCCAGTACTTCGTCTACTAGCGTATTCAAATGATTGAGCGAGCGTATGGCTTGGGCAATTAACTCGCGATTTGAATCTGCCGTCACTTGGCGATTTAGCAAATCGAGGATGCCGTGTGCTGCCGACAATGGCGTTCTTAATTCGTGACTCATGGTTGCCAAAAAGTTTTCGCGCGCACGTACCGCGGTTTGCGCTTCTTTTTGCGCATCGATTAACGCCTGCTCACGTTCTTTTTGCTGGGTAATATCTTGAATAACAGTCAGTACAAACTTGTTCTTACCGCTAGGAGAAGCGATGACTTTGCGTTCTCGATATACATGTTTAATATCAAGTTCACAGCCCGACGAGGCAACCTCTTCTGAAATACGCTTTCCAGCGATAACAGTGGTCAGTTCATCAAAATTATTCACCAGAGGAGCGTGCGCAGAATCACTTTTCAACTTACATTGTTGGCACTGTTTACTGTTGTAGTTGGCACAATTGCTCATCTCCATATGGTTATTTTCACTATGGATAAAAACCAAGCTATTGATCTCTTTGATGATGTCCATCAGCCATTGCTTTTCCGCTTCCTCATTGTCAGCATTAAATTCGGCTAACCTCACTTTAAGTCGCATGTGAGATAAGATGAAATACGCCACAATTAACATGAGACAGAATATGAATGAACCAGCAACAACAAATGTAGCGATCTGCTCCGCGTCATAGCCATAAGTCAGTTTGAAGCTTCGGTGAGAACGCAGCAGTTTTTCGATCTCGTTAGAATCAATGGTTTCGATGATGCTGTTCAACATGTGTTGAAGTTGTGTATTGTGGTTTGCAACCGCAAATGCATTAGAGAACGTCAAAACGTCCTCCGCATTGATCACCAAGCCATCGACTTGATCTTGTGCAATCATGTTGTGAACGATGTCGTCAGGAATGTAAGCCACATCCAAAACGCCCGATTTCAAATCGGTAAGCAGCTTTTTCAAATCATCATAATGATCAACTTGGCCTTGCTGCCAAGTGCCCAAATGAACTAACCCTTGCTTTTTCAAAGTGAGCAGAATACCCGCTTCTTTCAGTGCAGATTTATCGCGCTTGCTCTGCTCCGCTTGGATAGCCACGTAATTACTGTGCATGAATGGTTTAGTGAACAACCAATCTGACTTAGGTAGCTCACCCACATAAGAGATGGGGACTATATCGGCATCAAATGCCGTTAATCCATTTGAAAGGCTCGACGTCGGCTTCACATACTTAAAGCTCAAGCCAGTACGAGACTGCAATAAGTCGACAAAATCTGGAAAGAAGCCATCTAACTCGCCCGTTTGCGAATCTCGGTAGAGAAACGGATAAGCTTCGTCACTGCTGCTGTAAGTTATCACTAGTTTGTTTTGATGATTACGTCGGTAATCTACCAATAACTTATCACTGATATGGTAAGGATTTTTCGAGGCGACGGAGCGAATGTTTTTTCCATTTTGCTCCCACTGAAGGATTTTGTTGATGTCATCGATCAGACTCTGTTTGTCCAACGAAGCGATAAAACTCACCTCTTCGTTTTTCAACCAACTGGGAATATCGACAACCCCTTTTACAATGTCATTCAAATCCAAATATTGGGTAATACCAACATAAGTGTAAATCAGCGCGTTCGCTTTACCTCGCTTAACTTCATTAAACGCCTCTAAACGTGTTTTAACATAATGTATCTTATCGATACCACGTTCAGTGAGGTTGTCACAATACACACTGCCCTCAACACACACCCATTTAAGATCACGCGCATCACTATCTCGGTAAGTGGCATTCCGATACCAAACAGCGATAGTGCTCGAAAAGAAAGGCATCGAAAACAAGAAACGCTTTTCTCTTGCTGCTGTTTTACTAAATCCAACCGCACCATCAATCTTCTTGCTTTCGACATCCGCAAGTAAAGACGGAATATGCTTGTAAGTCCGAAGTTCTAACTCATAATCCAAAGCTTTAGTAATGTTAGACAAATACTCAAGACTAATTCCGTACGAAGGACCAACGCTACCGTCAAACGAGTCTTTAGCTTCGTCTTGCGCAATAACACCAACGATGACCTTCGGTTTAGGACTCTGTTTGGCAGTTGAGCAAAAAGAACTCGCTAAAAAAATTAAGGCGACGGACGATACCGTAATACTTCTAAGAATACTGAGCATGACTGCTTCCTCTGAATGGAAGCTCAGACTAGTTTTTGTCAGATAAAAGTCAAACTTAGCTCAATAGTGAAATAAAAATAACACTCTGATATAAAAGTAAAAAACCAAAATTCGTCAGAACAATCTGACAACACAATCCACCTTTGACTACACAGCGTTTGCGTTCGGTCTCTCACCCAGACGGATATTCACTGCGAGTCGGTATACATAAGGGATGTGTGCTTTTAGGTTTGCACGCCATAGCTTTTTACTTTCATCTTGAATGATTCATCATCATTCCATGATAAACTGACGTATTAACATGAAAGAAAGCTCAACTCCGCGGTTTCGAGCAGCTTGAAGTAAACACAGTTTTAGAAAATGCGTTCTAGTATTGTATTACTCAAGACTCACATTGCTACTTTTACAACCGCTGGAGCATTAGAAAAATTAAGGTATTAAATTCAAATGGTTAATAACTCAATCCAGTGGTTTCCTGGCCACATGCACAAAGCACGTAAAGAGATCGAAGAAGCAATCCCTCAAGTGGATGTGATCATCGAAGTACTGGATGCTCGTATTCCTTTCAGTAGTGAAAACCCTTTGATTTCTCAAATCCGTGGTGACAAACCTGTCGTTAAAGTTTTGAACAAACGTGATTTGGCCGATCCAGAATTAACTCAACTGTGGATTGAGCACTTGGAGCAAGAGCAACATGTAAAAGCAATGGCGATCACGACTTCTGAACCACAAGAAGTGCATCGAATCATGGAGCTTTGCCGCAAACTTGCCCCACACCGAGAAGAAATTGGTAAAAACATTCGCACCATGATCATGGGCATCCCAAACGTTGGAAAGTCGACGATCATTAACACCCTCGCAGGTCGAACAATCGCTGTAACAGGTAACCAACCCGCGGTTACACGTCGTCAACAACGTATCAACCTGCAAAATGGCATCGTATTATCTGATACTCCAGGGATTTTATGGCCAAAAGTGGAAAATCCACACAGTGGCTTCCGCCTTGCGGCTACTGGCGCGGTAAAAGATACAGCGATGGAATATGACGAAGTCGCATTCTATACCATTGAATACCTAGCAGCTCATTATGCAGACAAACTTAAAGAGCGTTATCAAATTGAAGAGCTTCCAGAATCAGATATCGAGATCATGGAAGAAATTGGTCGTCGCCGCGGTGCACTACGTGCAGGTGGACGTGTTGACTTGCACAAAGTATCAGAGATCTTATTGCACGAACTTCGTCAAGGCACTTTGGGCCAAATTACATTAGAACGCCCAGAAATGATCACTCAAGAGCTGATTGAAGTCGAGATTGAAACCGCCCGTAAAGAAGAAGAGAAAGCGAAGCGTAAAGAAGAGCGTCGTAAGCGCTATTTACGTAATAAGCGATAAGCTTGTCTCTTATCTACTCATGTTTCAAGGCGCGATTTTCGCGCCTTTTTTGTTATCTAATGCGCCCATTTTTTTCACTTTTCAAACTTTATATTCCTCATCCAAAATCCCAGATATGAAGCACGAAAAAACACCGCAAAATCGCCGTATAAACTTTAAGCACAAACTAGTTTAGACCCCGGGCCCCTATAGAGTTACAGCCACCATCCAACCCTCAAATGTCGAGTTTGCAAGGGTCTGCAAACTTATGCAACCTGGTTAGTGACACTCTCCCCAAAATCCGCAATATGAATAAGTGTCAGCGCTGGCGTTTTTCCATATGAAGAAGAGATTTATTATGAGTGAAACTATACAAAGCAAACCACTTCCCTCCTTTATCGAGGAACGCCTAGATTTTTATATTCAAGATCTAATCGAACCGAATGAGAACAAAAAACACCTTGTTCTTGGTAAACGCCCACCGTGTAATGCCGTTGTCCTGCAAAGCAATGATTACCTTGCACTGTCTCATAATAAGGAGATTCAAAACGCGCATCGTGATGCGATTTCCCAGCACGATGACAACGTCGTGATGTCCGCGATTTTCTTACAAGACGATGAATCGAAACCTGTATTTGAAACGCAACTAGCCAGTTTCGTTGGTATGCCTAGTTGTCTACTTTCTCAATCTGGTTGGGCTGCGAATGTCGGTTTATTGCAGACTATTTGTGCACCGAACATACCTGTGTACATTGATTTCTTTGCACATATGTCTTTGTGGGAAGGCGCACGTATTGCCGGAGCACAAATTCATCCGTTCATGCATAACAACACCAGTCACCTAAGAAAACAGATTTCACGTCACGGTTCAGGGATCATTGTTGTGGATTCGGTTTACAGCACTATCGGGACCATCGCTCCTCTACGTGATATCTACGAAATAGCACAGGAGTTTGACTGCGGCCTGGTTGTAGATGAATCACACTCTTTAGGTACACACGGTCCACAAGGTGCGGGGATACTGCAGGGTCTTGGCTTAACTCATAAGGTAGATTTTATTACCGTTAGTCTTGCCAAGACATTTGCTTATCGTGCTGGCGCGATTTTAGGCCCAGAAAAACTGGCGAAGACGCTTCCATTTGTGGCGTACCCTGCAATATTTAGTTCTACCGTATTACCGCAAGAGATCATTCGGCTAGAGAAAACACTGGACGTCATAAGAAAATCAGATGATAAGCGAGATATTCTGTTTGAAAGAGCCAAGTCTTTAGCCGTTGGTTTAAAACGCATTGGATTTACTATTCGCAGTGAATCACAAATTATCGCATTAGAATGTGGTAACGAGAGAAACACTGAGCGAGTCCGCGACTTTCTCGAAGAGCGAAATGTTTACGGCGCAGTGTTTTGCCGCCCTGCAACTGGAAGGAACAAAAACATCATCCGTTTTTCAGTCAATGCAGACATGACAGCTGCTGAAGTTGATCATGTACTCACTGTCTGCCAACAAGCATTTGCACACCCTGACTTAGAGTTTGTGTAAGTTAGTGTGTAGATAAAACTAAAGAGCTCAACAGTTTTGCTGAGCTCTTTATTCGTGTTATTCGTTGTGAGCAACTCGCCTCAAGAAAACAAGTCGCGAATGATTAGATCCAGTTTGCGATTTTATCGAACAAACGATTTTTATCCGCCGGTTTTACGATGAAGTCAGACATACCCGAAGACCCAATTTTGTCCAACGTGACAGGTGAACTATCCCCTGTATGTGCAATAATAGGTACCGACGCATAGTTTTTATCCGAGCTTCGAATTCGCCTAGACGCTTCTACACCATCCATAATTGGCATTTCGATATCCATCAGAATGAGATCAACATCTTCTTGCTCTAGTGTATCCAGAGCCTGCTGCCCGTCTTCTTTCTGAATCACTTCAAAGCCTTGCTTTTCAAGTAACATTGCCGTGAATTTACGCAAAGATTCATTATCATCCACGACCATAATTGTGCGCTTATTTGAATTATCTAACGTCACCGAGGCCGTTGGTGTCGGTACATAGCTTGAATCATATAAGAGACGCTCAATAGTTGGTTTAGTATTCAATAACCAGGCTTGCGTTTCGATCCAAATAGGTTCATATGCAGCCTTACGTGCTCTCTGAGTCGGATGATGCTCAAAAAGATAAACTATGCGTGCTTCAGTGAAAGACAAGAGAGATTCTAATCTATCCAATTGGTTTGCTCTTGGATCTAAGCTCTCAAGATCGATAAAAATCAGATCGAATTCGAACTCGTACTCTTTCTTTTTGAGTACTTGGTTGGCATCTAAAATCGTCGAGTCAAAGCCCATAAAACGGCTAATATCTGTTACTTTAGACACCAAGATATCTTGGCTAGTCACCGTTAGAATGGTTTTGAGTTTAGTCAGATCGTTTTTGATTTCAGTAACGGTATCAGATGTCGTTAGTGGGAAAGTTAACGTAAATTGAGACCACTCCCCTAACTGAGATTGACACTCAATGTTCCCCCCAAATGAACGCATGACTTTTTTACAAAACGGTAGACCCAAACCATAACTTCCTGATTTGCCAGTGGTGTAAAAGTCTTGAAAGATATTGCGTAGAACATCAGGAGCAATGCCAGCACCATTATCGGTTACAACAATTTGATTAAAGCGTTCTGAACTTATCATGGATACATGTATGTGAAAATCTTCAGATTTACGGTGATGGAAGGCATTCTTGAAGAGGTTATACATAACGTATTTAAGTAATGTATCACTACCTAGAAACTCAAACTCACTTCTCGCATCCAGCGATATGGCAAACCGATCAGTGGCACGTTTATAACTGAAGCTTTCAATTGCCTGTTCAACGACCGAGTGAACTGAATATTTTTTGAAGCTAGAACGAGAAACTCGATTTTCATCAATCGAAGTTAGCAATAAATCGATGGTTTCATTACCCGATTGGATAATGTTCATTGCATCCTGACTCACTTCACGTAATAAGGTGACATCCTCTACACTCATGACGTACTGCTCTTTTCCTGCCTCTTTCATGTTGGGCAAGATCGACTGGATAACATCTATTGAAGTGCAAAGCCCACTCAACGGGTTACGCATTTCATGTGCGATCCCTGCCCCGAATGATTTTGCCAGCGAGACTTTCGCTTCATGTTCAACTTGGTTACGAAAATAGAACAAATTACCGAAGACATAAATAAACAGAAAGATTGGCACATGAGTCCAATCCATGGTCAAGTCAAGATGGAACCCTTTTGCAACCCAAGCGAAGAATGTTGCTAAACCTATCCCAGCAAAGGTTTGAGCAAACATGACCCTAGTAACATGAACCAGTAAAATGTGTAAGAAAATTGCAGACATAAACGACATAACCCATACATTGGACCAGTCATTCATCAGTAACATATAAAAAAAGAAAAACGGTAAGCACAGCGTTATCGTCACTTGGTAGTAAATAGGAACATAATCTCTCCAAGTCGATGATAAGCGGTTTCTAAAAATGATGCCGAAAAACAATAACGAGCAAAACAATCTAAGAGATAAATTTTCATAAGCCTGTGGAAAGGCAAACTCCCAGACAAAGTAGTACAGCGGAAAGCCAAGAAACCCCATCCAGCCAACGAGAGTTAGGTTTGGTTCTGCATATTGATAAACCTTACGTATCGAGTCCATATAATCTGTTTTGCTTACTCCGCCTGACGCACAATAGTGTGATTTTGATTCACTTTTATCGTTTTATTATTAACTAATTATATATTAATCATCATTTATAAGCAGCGCGAAATGACGTAAACAGCTCGCAATACTTATCTTTAGTTTCAATCTTTTAAGACAGCTACACTTGATTTACAACCAAATAAACAAAGTTGCATATAGTTTAGTGCAATTTTGCGATAATCGCTCTGTATCCAATTGGATGTTAATCTCATTTTGTGTAAGAAACTTAAGTCGCGCCTTTGGCACGACTTTCCAACGATTCAAAAACAGCACTCACCGCATATAGCGTGGTGAAGAACAATTGGCTTGGGGTGTGTTATGAATTCTGTCCAGATAAAAAATGTCATTTTTGATGTAGGTAATGTGTTGGTACGCTGGTCTCCAGTAGAAATCGTTCGCTTAACATTTGGTGGTTCCGTAGAGTCAGAGAAAATGGCTCAGATGCTATTTTCATCACAAATCTGGAAAGATTTAAATAAAGGGACGATCTCCGAAAGGGAAGCAAAACAGCGTTATCAACGTGAACACCAAGTAACGACGGAAGAAATGGACCGCTTCTTTTATTATGTAAAACACACTCAAATATTACTTTACGGCAGTATAGAGCTGTTAAAACGAGTAAAAAGAGCCGGATATGGCGTATATGCGCTCACAGACAACATCAACGAAATTGTGGAACATCTTCGTACTACCTATGAGTTTTGGCCACTGTTTGATGGAGCAATCATCTCTTCTGAAGTTCAATTACTAAAACCACAAGCGGAGATCTACCAAACTCTACTTTCAAAGTATCAGCTTAACCCCGAAGAGACAGTATTTCTTGATGACATGCCTTACAATGTTGAAGGTGCCCGAGCAGTTGGCATGGCTGCTATTCAGTTTGAAAATGCTCAGCAATGTGAGCTCGAACTAAAAGCCATGGGGGTTAACTTCTAGAAAGCTTTCATTAAAACATAACGTTAGGGTGCATAAACAAAAAAGAGCAGTGTTGAGACTGCTCTTATCTAATGTTTTAGAACGCTAGGTTAGGAGTAAATCACGTTTTCCTCAATCCCACTAACTAATGACTGGGCGTTCTTCCAACGGAATACTTTTTCTAACACCTCTTTGCCATCAGGTGCGCGCCAAGTTCGCTCTTGATCCTCTTGACCACCAATGTGGCGATAGAATTCAATCGCAGAAATGTTTTGCGACACAACTTCTAAATAAAGACCTGTGTCTTTAAAGTACTGCTGTTGCCATTCTGCGACAGCAAGTAATAGCTGCTTACCAATCCCACGACCACGGTAACTGTCATCAACATGCAATGCGTCAATAAAGGTTCCACGCTCGAAATCATGGTTGCCGAACACACAAACAAAGCCAAGTAGCAAACCTCCCTCCTCCGCCAAGACAATGTGCTGATTGAATGGTGGGTTGGTCAAACGGGTTTGCCAAATCAGTAGTTTGTCGTCAATCGCTTCTTTCTCAAGATAGTTATCACTAAGAATGCCACGGTAATGACGCTTCCAGCTATCCGCATGAAGATGCGCAATGCGCTCGTAGTCCTTATATTCCGCTAATCGTAAATCCATTACGTATTCCTATTTTCTTACATTTTTGCTTCTTTATAGAGTCTCGGTATATTCCACCTTTATAACACTTGTTTCTTGGCAGATTTTATACACCTTAAGCCAGAGCTCATTTTTTAATACTACTCATTATTCAATTAAAAGCAAAATATCCCATCAAGTTCCTTAATCTACACCCAAAGGAATCATCACATTTGTCTAACTTTAATTTGACTTACATGTGTACGCTGATATTCTGGCGAACAGTTGTTAGCTCAAAGTTAGGGATACACCTGTGACTCAAAACAAACCACCTGTTATCTGGTTGAATACATTAATATTTTCTGCCAGTTTTGTTCTAACTTTTATTGTAATGCCTTGGTATGCATATCATTTTGGACTGGGTTGGGAACATCTAATTTGGGGAGTGATTGCATTTAGTTTTACTAACCTTTCTATTACAGCAGGCTATCATCGTCTCTGGAGCCACAAAACATACGAAGCTCATCCTATTTTGCGCGCCATTTTTGCGATTGGAGGAGCATTTTCTTTGCAAAATAGTGCATTACATTGGTCTTCTGATCATCGTGTGCATCACAAACATGTCGACAATAACGATAAAGATCCGTACTCAGCCAAGCGGGGTTTTTGGTATTCTCACATTGGGTGGATGTTACGTGATTACAATAAATCAAAGGAAAACGAATATACAAACTGCCGTGATCTAAAGCGCGACAAAATCGTCATGTGGCAGCATAAGTATTATGTTCCACTTGCCCTACTGACTAATATTGGTTTCCCAGTCATGCTCGGACTGATCTACGGTGATATCTGGGGGATGTTATTGGTCGTTGGTGCGGCTCGACTCTTTATGAGTCACCATACGACTTTTTTCATTAACTCCCTCGCACATATTTGGGGTAAGCAAACTTTCACAGACAAAAACACTGCTCGCGATAATGGTGTACTCGCCTTTTTCACATTTGGAGAGGGTTACCATAATTTCCATCATATTTTCGAGAATGACTATCGCAATGGCGTGTATTGGTGGCATTACGACCCAACGAAGTGGTTGATAAAGTCATGTTCTTGGCTAGGACTCACATCTAAGTTGCGCACAACGCCTACATTTAGAATTGAAAAAGCCCGTGCGAGTCAACTTTTGAAGAAAGCAAGAGAAAAGCTAGAATCGAAACCGAACACGCAAACAATCCTCGATCAGCTACAGCACGAGTTTGATACTTTAGTTCATCACATGCAGGAATACTACGAGATGCGCAAAGAAGTACTCGGTGCCAAAACTGCCAGTGTGGTAAAAAAATACGAATGTTCTGTAACGAAAATGAAGTACCAGCAAATTAAAGCAGAGTTCGAACGGCAGCAGCGTAGTTGGAACCTTATGGTTCGTCGATACGCATAGTTTATCCTCATTCTTACGATTACTTAGCTTCGCTTCGGCGAAGCTTTTTTGTTGTGAAGAGTGTTTTCCAATAATTGCTTACTGAGTAAAGTCTTTTTCCTATTGTGAATCAATTCACTCTTTATTCATTCACTTTCCTAGTCATATTTTCCTTCCTATAAATAGCTTCAAACCAGCACATAACACTTAGAAAACCAAATTCCAACAATACAATCTAACGAAATTATTTATTAAATTATTATTTGTCTCAGATCATGCAAGCCCCATATTTGTCTCGTGCCACAGCTAAGAATTCTGTAAATTCCTTGTCATAAACTGAAACAGTTTCTTTCTTTTTCACATAACATTCGGAGATCCCTATGTTAGAGCTCTTAATTGGCTTAGTGGTTACCATTGCGGTGGGTTACTTTATTGTCAAAGGCTATAAAGCTGCGGGCGTGTTACTGACCGCTGGTATTGCTTTACTTCTTATGACTGGCGTTTTGGGGCACGACGTGCTGCCGTCAAAAATCACCTCAACTGGTAACATGGTGACAGATGCGCTTGAATACGTGAAATACATGCTTCAATACCGCGGTGGCGGTCTTGGTATGCAAATCATGCTGCTTTGTGGTTTTGCGTCATACATGACTCATATCGGCGCGAACAACGTGGTAGTGAAACAGTTCTCTAAACCGCTTTCTGTCATCAAGTCTCCTTACGTCCTTTTGGTAGCGGCTTACATTGTGGCGTGTTTAATGTCTCTTGCGGTAAGTTCTGCAACAGGCCTTGGCGTACTATTAATGGCGACACTATTCCCAATGATGGTCGCGATGGGCATTTCTCGTCCAGCAGCCGTTGCAGTGTGTGCCTCTCCAGCGGCAATCATCCTTTCTCCTACTTCTGGTGATGTTGTTATCGCAGCAGAAAAGTCTGGTTTAGAGCTTGATGTGTTTGCGGTACAAACTGTGTTGCCTGTTTCTATTTGCGCAATCATCGTCATGGCAGCGGCAGCGTTCTTCTGGAACAAATACTTAGATAAGAAAGAAAATACGCCAATGGAAAAAATTGATGTATCAGAGATCAAAGCTGACGCACCAGCGTTTTATGCAGCTCTTCCATTTCTACCTATCATCGGCGTTTTCCTATTCAACGGTCGTACCATTCCAGGACTTAGTCTAGACATCTACACTATTGTGGTTGGTTCGATTTTCCTTGGAGCTCTGATCCATTATGTTGTAAATAAGTTCGATGGTAAGAAATCACTAGAAGATTTAGATTCTTGTTACGCGGGCATGGCTGACGCGTTTAAAGGCGTTGTGATGCTTTTGGTTGCCGCAGGGGTTTTTGCACAAGGTCTGATGTCTATCGGCGCTATCGATAACCTACTTCATCTCGCAGACAATGCTGGTGCAGGCGGCGTTGCTTTAATGCTTATTCTAACTGCATTGACAGTTGCAGCAGCAATTGCAACGGGTTCGGGCAACGCGCCTTTCTATGCGTTCGTGGAGTTAGCACCATCTTTAGCTGCTAAAATGGGATTAAACCCTGCGTTCCTAATTATCCCGATGCTTCAAGCATCAAACCTAGGCCGTACTATCTCACCAGTATCTGGCGTAATCGTTGCGACATCAGGTATGGCAAACATCAGCCCGTTTGAGGTTGTAAAACGCACATCCGTTCCAGTTCTAGCAGGCCTTATCACGGTGATTATTGGTACTATGGTGCTTGTTCCAATGAGTGCCTAACGGTATTGCCACGATCAAACTAAAAGCAATATCCGAACAAAATTACGTTTAATTAAAAACGCCAGCAAATGTGCTGGCGTTTTTTTATTCTAATGTGATGATTTACGCTGACTTAAATCGGTCAGGAATCTTAGTGATGCTCTCTCTGTAGCTAAACCATAAGTAGGTAACGGCAAGCGAAAAGAATAAATATGAAAGTGCGAATACGATTGGAGACGTGATTAATTCCGCGGACATTCCCCACATCACACCGACTACGGCTATCGTCAACTTAGAAAGCATACCGCAAATGAGTAGGAATAAAGCAAGCTGTGGAAAGCGCGAGCTGCGAAATGCGAAGAAATAACAGCTACCTACCGCTAAAGAAGCAATAGATAAGCCCAACATAAATGAATGGATGTGGTCTGCTGATGCGATACCAGCGGATACCGAAGCCATGAGTAATAGGAACAGTTTCATAAGTCACCTCACAACAAATCTAAAAAGCATCCCTTCATAAATGAAAACTCATTTTTCACTATATTCTGCGCCTAAAATCAGCAATTACAAGTTACTTTTTTGCTCACTTAATGAACACAAAAGCTAATCAGCTTCAATTATTACAAAAGGTTAACAATTAAAAATTAAGAAACCCTTTGCATCTGATACTTACGACAGCCAGATGATAAATTCGCCATTTTTGTTACAGATGGTTAACATGGAAACATTTTGAAATTTTTTATTTGAAATGTGAACTGTGCACTCAACAGCGTAAAACCTCTCTGTCTTGACTCATCATTCGTTATTAGTGAACAAAAAATGCCACTTTTTTACAACGTTCTTACTACATACAAAACCATGAATTCACATCCACTTTTAATGTTGCAAATTATTTTATCAGTAACCGTAAAAAGAGATTCCAATCACATATTTATTGGTTATAATCCGCGCTCATTGCGTTAAACGTTGAAAAACGCAAACTAATTTTGAGAAAAAACATCTTTAAACCAACCTTCTTTGCGGCATTGCCAATAAGAGGAAAAACTGAGAATAAAAATGAGCAAGATTGATAAAGCTATGCGCATCCTGTTAGCAGGGTTCTGTATCAACCTTTGTCTTGGCATCCTGTATGCTTGGAGTGTATTCAACAAGGCACTGGTAACTGAATCAGGCTGGAGTGCTGCAGAAGCTTCTGCACCTTACGCAACTGCAACCATCACTTTCTCTATCTGTCTTCTTATTGCAGGTATTCTTCAAGACCGCATGGGCCCTCGAATGATCCTTATCCTAGGTACTGTTCTTACAGGTCTGGGCATGATCGCTTCTGGCTTTGTGAACTCTCCACTAATGTTGAACATTACATTCGGTGTGATCACAGGTGCAGGTATCGGTTTTGGTTACGCATGCCTATCACCTTCTGCGATGAAGTGGTTCCACGCTTCGAAGAAAGGTATGGTTAACGGCATTATTGCGGCAGGTTTCGGTCTAGCGGCTATTTACCTTGCGCCAGTAACTTCTGCGCTAATAGACAGCATGGGCATTCAAACTAGCTTTATGGTTCTTGGTGTTGGTATCCTAGCGATTGCAGTTCCTCTTGCAGCAACCATCAACAACCCACCAGCAGACTACACACCTGCTGAGCCTAAAGTAAAAGAAGGCCAAGCACCTAAAGCGGTGAAAAAGTCAGATGACTTAACTTGGAAAGCAATGTTGAAAACGCCACAGTTCTACTCTCTATGGATCATGTACGCGTTTGCAGCTTCTGTTGGTCTAATGATCATTGGTAACATCACGACAATCGCAAGCGTTCAAGCAAACTTGCCAAACGCGGTTTACCTAGCGTCTATTCTTGCTGTATTCAACTCTGGCGGTCGTGTTGCCGCGGGTATGCTTGCAGATAAAATCGGCGGTGTTCGTACGCTTCTACTCGCGTTCGTTCTACAAGGCGTAAACATGGTGCTGTTCGCGACGTTCGACTCTGAGTTTACACTGATCATCGGTACAGCAATCGCAGCGGTAGGTTACGGCACACTTCTAGCGGTATTCCCTACTCTAACGGCTGAGTTCTACGGTCTGAAAAACTACGGCACTAACTACGGTGTGCTTTACACAGCATGGGGTATCGGTGGTGCAATCGGCGCAGCGGTTGTTGGTTTCTCGATGACAAATGGCGACGGCTACACCTTGGCTTACACAATTTCTTCAGCAATGATGGCAGTATGTATCGTACTAGCGTTCATCACTAAGCCATTGTCTGAAGCGAAAGTAGCACAGCTAAAAAACGCATAATTGCGAATTGATTTGATAGCAAAAAGGCTTAACCTATGGGTTAAGCCTTTTTTGTTATCGGTCGTTTATGGAAAGCCCTATCGAATTTGCACCAGACTACTATCTAGAGAACTTCTTCAAGCTGACTCATCACGCAGTAACTTGGTACAGCGATTTACTGACCAAGGAAGAACACGCATGGCTTTGCTCGTTTGATTCTTTGAGCAAACACGCCCAGTGCCTTTTGGTGCGTTTATACAGCCGAAAGGGGTGTTGGTTTCGAAGCGATAAGCTGAGTTATCAAGAAATACCTTCTATCAATGAAGCACTGGTAGAATTGAGTCAGCATGAGTTTGTAGCCCTTTCCCCACCCCTTTCTCATCAAGAGTTAGCGGCCAATTTACTGACCAAACCAGAAATCTCCACACTTTATCCCGAACTGCCGAAATCACTCAAGAAAGACGCCCTTGTCGAACGTTTGAGTAATGCGGAATTTGTTCGTATAGAGAAGCTTGAGTTTACGATCGTCAAACTCAATTCAGCTCATATGATCGACGTGTTGCTCACTCTGTTTTTTGCCAACACCCATCAAGACTTAAGTCAGTTTGTGCTTGATGACTTAGGTTTGCATCAGTTCGAGCAATATCAATTGAGTAAAGTGCGCCGTTTCTTTGATTCACGTGAGCAAATAGACCGTTTAATTGAACTGAGCCAGTTGGCCAACCTGTACTGGCAATTTGACCGAAAAGACAAAGCCAATCTCGACTTATTAATTGAGGCAATGCCTCAGCCCGTTAAACACCGTTACGTAGATCGTAAACGCGAGCACATGTTGAATGACATAGCACGTGATTACGAACGGCTTAATGATCTAGAGACCGCCCTATCTCTATTTGGGCAAACTCAACTCACACCGAGCCGAGAACGACGCGCACGTATCTATGACAAATTAAACCATGATGATTTATTTGGTGACATTGTCACAGATATGCTTCACTCACCGATCGATGTGTCTGAGCTCGAAGTTGCACAAAAACTTGAGCAACGGTTAAAACGAAAACAAGGCGAGAAAGTGCCAAGAGTGACGAAGCCAACCTGTACGGAATACCGCCTTGAACTGGATTTATCTCAACAGCGAGTCGAACTCGCCAGCAAAGCGTATTTTGAGTCCTTAGGCTGGACTGTATTTTACGCCGAAAATGCACTGCTTAATGCATTACTTGGTCTCACTTTTTGGGATGCGATTTTCGCTCCCATCGAAGGCGCATTCATCAATGCCTATCAACATCGTCCTCTGGATTTGTACCATTCTGATTTTGTTACCAAACGCCAAGCTTTGATAGATGCGACGTTTGATGAGTTGGAAACGGGCAATACTCATACGTTGTTAACTAGGTACGATGAGAAGTTTGGTATCAGCAATCCATTTGTGCATTGGAGCTTAATAAGTAAAGAGCTACTCGAAACGGCACTCGATACAATCCCAACTAGCATGTTGGTGGCGCTATTTAAAATACAATTGAGTGACCTAAAGCTTTACCGCAATGGGATGCCTGATCTGATTGCTTTTAAAGGAAACGAGTTCGAATGGATTGAAGTAAAAGGGCCAGGCGATAAACTCCAAGACAACCAATGGCGTTGGATTAAAGAGTTTACTCGCCTTAATGTCCCGTTTGCGGTGTGTTACGTCGCAGCAACTTAACTTACTCTATATAAAGAGCTTGGTGTTTGTTCACTCAAACCGCCCCTCGGTTATCGCCCCTTGCTCTTTTTTCTAAACATTTTTTCGTTTCTTCACGATCGCTTCACGCTTCTTCACACAAAATGCGCTTCTACTCACTAAGTTGATTTGAAGAGGCAAAATAAAATGAACAAAACACTTCTTGCGTTACTTGTTACCTGCTCAGTTTCGGTATCTGCGGCTCCTTATGTAGGTCTGGAATATGGACTAGGCACCACTGACCATGACTTGGAACCTCACTTTTCAGCTGAAAATGTAACACTTAATCCAGAACTTGAGGATGGTATTTTCTCAGGTTTTATCGGTTACTCGTTTAATGACAATTGGGCAATTGAGCTAGGTTACAGCCAGTTTGACCTTGATGACGGCCGTTCTAAGAACCTTGGTATCAAGACAATTGATGGCAAAGATTACCATCATGAAATGGATTGGGATTCCTCGATCACAGCCAAACAAGTCTCGCTAGCACCAGTGTTTAACTATGCATTAAGTGATAAATGGACAACAAAATTCAAAGCGGGTTTAACTTACACGCAATACGACGCCAAGGTTGCTCAACATCAAGAATATGAGCTTGTCGTGAATGACGATGTGGAAATAAGCAACACGCTTTTCCATAGCTCAGAGAAAAACAACGAGTTAGGCGCAATGTTCTCTGTGGGCGCGGAATACCAAGTGTTGCCAAAGCTCACCATTGGCGCAAACGCAAAATACCAACTAGACAGCTACGCAAACACTGCATCCTTTAATGTAGGCACAACTTATTACTTCTAATATCAGGAGAGGATAATGAAAAGAGTATTGTTAACATCCATGCTTGCCCTACTTTCAAGCTCGGCTTTCGCCGCGTTTAATGGTCCAGAAGTCAGTGCAATCAATACGGTGAAAGAGGCGCGCAACGCAACCGACGACAGCGCTGTAGTGCTAACCGGGCATATTGTTCAATCATTTGGTAACGAGACTTACTTGTTCAAAGACAACACTGGTGAAATCGAAGTAGAGATCGACAACGAAGATTGGATGGGTCAAGAAGTGACACCAAAAGATACCGTAATGATTCGAGGAGAGGTTGACTCAGATTGGACAACTACGCAGATAGACGTTGAGACCATTCAAAAACGTTAAGAAGTTGACGATACCTCAACACAAGCAACACAGCCACATTTTAGTGGCTGTGTTAAGCAATAATCATGGAAAACGCTCGTTTAGCTAGTCAAGCAAGGACAATCTTGCGGTACGACTAATCGTATACTCTTAGGCTGAACATCAAATCTAATGGTTCTCGAATGATAGGGTTCTCCATCTAAATTAAGAGGTAATGGATTCGGGAAGTCTATCTCCAACCAGCTTGCTCTTGTGTACTTCACAAACTCTCCTTTCTCACTCGGGTTATTGATCTCGTCGATTACTTTAGGCAGCTCATGAGGTAAAAATGGGCGCACCAATGTTAGATCCATCAGCCCATCATTAATCATCGCTTTTGGAGCTAACTCTTGCCCACCTCCAGCAAGGCGCCCATTACAAAACGCACCGAGCAACATTTCTCCCTGATACGCACCACCTTCAATCGTTATTGTTCCGTCATATGGTTTAAAGCCAAGTGCTTTTACAACACCAGTTAGCGTGTAAGCTCCACCGCCAAGAAAGTTTTTGAGTTCAACAGGCGTTTCTGCTGTAACTTCTGCGCCAAACCCTGCTGTTGCCACGTTAATAAAGCAGCGATCGTTCGCTTTGACGCAATCGACCAAAGCGGACTGCCCCTCAACAGCAAGAGATAAAGACGCCTTAATGGAATTAGGTACTTGAATAGCGGCAGCAAAGTCATTGGCGGTACCAAGGGGAATAATGGCTAACTCAGGGCGTTTTTCTTTGACAATTTGAATAATCGCAGAAGCCGCCTCATTGACGGTCCCATCGCCACCAGCGACAACAATACGTTCAATGCCTTCATCAACCGCTTCTTTAACTAGCCGCGGCATGTCTTGAGATTCCCACGTCACACGCACCTGTACGTCGATGCCTTTTTCTCTCATTTTCATGATTGCATCTCTTAACTCTGGATTCCCAGCTTTTTTTCCGTTAAGGATGGCACGTATTGTCTTTTTCATTGCACTTCCTATTGGTTGATGACTTTTCCTGCTTGCTTAATCTGTGAACGTAACCACTGATGGGCGCTGTCGTTTGTGCGACTAGGATGCCAGATTGTACAAAGCTCATACATTTGTTCATCAAATGGCATTGATAAAGATTTAACATGATAGGTGTTATTGAACAAGTTGATCATCGACTCAGGCATTAAACCAATGTATTCACTACCACAAATAATTGGGAGCATTTCTAGTACGCCTGAGGCTCGATACTTAATCTTTCTCTTATCCAAGTCGACAATGTCATCGGCGTTTAACAAGCTCTTACGACTCTGCCACTGCGAAACCACTACGTGTTCTTCTTCAAAAAATTGTTCAGCCGTAATCTCATCATTCAGGCGTGGATGCGCTTCGCTACATACCACCACCAAACGCTCCATAAGTACAGTTTCCAGTTTTAACACCGTTCTTGCTCTTGGTGTGATATCAATGATCAAATCGTAGCGTTGTAACCGCAGATCACTTTCAAAGTCTTCCGTAAAAAGCGGATGTACTTCTAATGCAACATTTGGCGCCGACACACGGATTTGTTTCATGACTTGAGGTAGCAACTCAAAGCTTGCAACGGACACACAGGCAATAGAAAACACTCTATTCGACACTTTAGGGTCAAACTCTCTAGAGGCTGATAATGTCGAAGTGAAATTTTGTACTGAAGCAAGAAGAGCAGGATAAATATCCATCGCGAACGAGGTTGGTTCGACACCTTTAACGCAACGATGAAACAATGGATCATCGTAGATATCACGTAGCCTTGATAGAGCTTTACTCACCGCAGGTTGGGTGATGTTTAAACGCGCCGCCGCCCGAGACAAGTTACGCTCTTCATAGATGGCAGTGAAAATAGGAATAAGATTAAGGTCAGTCGGTTTCATGCTATTAAATTTTCGAAAGTCATTTTCTCTATCTTATCTCTAACAACATGATTTTTCGCGTAACAACGTATAAAAAATGAGCGGGATGGCTTATTTTAATGAGTTTTAACTCAATTTTGACGCACTTCATTCACCACATAAACTGGCATCACTGTGCAACATAAAGCTTGGATTAGGCTTTGCCTAAGTAAGGGGTAAGAAACTCGCAGACTTCCTCTCCACATAAACCCGTTTCTACCTCTATACCTGCTTGTTTTAGAATCTCGATACCTCGACCACTGTTGCGTGGGTCGGGGTCCAATATGGCTACGACGACTTTGCTTATGCCGGATTTGACTAATGTCACCGCGCAAGCTGGCGTGCGACCAACAAACGAACACGGTTCCAGCGTAACGTATGCCGTCACCGATTCTAACGAGCCTTGATACGCATTCAGCGCTTCCACTTCCGCGTGATTGCCACCAATCGCTTGAGTATGACCTTCAGAAACGATTTGATTGTCTTTCACTAACACGCAGCCAACCGGCGGGTTGGGTTGACATTCAGGAAGCGCATTTTGGGACACTTCCAATGCGCGGCGCATAAACTCTTGGCTCATTTGAACTCTATTCTCTAATAAAAACGAGGCGCTATATTAGCGCCCCGTTTTATTCATTGCCATCTCTTCCAATGACTTTGTCCAGTTCTGGTAACGCTCGCGGAATACGGAATTTAAAGCGTTTTTGTTTGGTCTGGATTTTGCGCCACATCGACTTCAGTAAATGAGCGCTATTTTCACCATTTTGCATTCGCGACGCACTTTTTTGCCACGATTCACTCGTATCGGCTTTGGTCATTTCTAGCTCGGCCGTATTTAAACGCAATTGTTTGTACAATATGGTCCTTGCTTCAGACCAACGTTTAGCCTTTAACAAACGGTGGAACGTCAACCATGCTGGTGTTGGTCTGTTGCGGTAGTAACGTTTAATGGCTACCGATGAAATAATCACAAAACCCAGCAACATAAGCGTGGAAACAATCCATTCAAAGTACGTTCTGATGAAGGACTTCAACGTGTGCTTCGCGGCAAAAGTTTTGCCCTCTAACATCACCGTTTCCACTTGCTGAGTCTTACTGTTCCACCAACGGAACTCATAATCCGGCAGGGTTAATTCACCACCTTGTTGAATCACGTACACGCTCTCTTCTGTGCGTGTTGACTGGTAATCACCACGTGTTTGCGTATCTGTCAAACGGTGGGGTTGAGGATACGCTTGATAACGGGTTGTTGATTCTCCTTTCAACAAGTCTGGTAGCAATACAGATAGTGAATCTTGAGCCGAAATGGTGATTTTACGCGTGATTGCATCCCCAACTTTGAGTGACTCAGTGGAGGTATCCCACTCTTGCTTTACCTCTACATCTGTTGCAGAAAACCAAGGTATCTCACCACTCAGCAGGCCCGATGGCAATACGGTTTTGAACTTAATCGGCTGGGTGTAAAGTGTGCCTGACACCTTCTCGCCGTCCGGCGCAGACACCTGAACGCCCACTGCGACAGGTGGAATCACAAAATCACCAGAAGCTTGAGGATACAAAGTCACTTCCCAGCGTTGACGCGACCAAGTTTGCCCCTCTTTTTGCTCAGTAAAGTTGGTTGCTAGTTGATTACGCTGTTTGGCGATAACATTGGGTATTTCAATATTGCCAATTCTCGTACCACCCGTAAACCAACGCGGCGTTGCCACTTCGATGGTTAAGATAACTTGCTCATTGACGCTAAAACTTGGTGTTTTACGCTTCTCTCCAGCCGTTGGTTGTTTACCAACCCACGCTTGTAACTCAACACCATGCTCTCGTTGAACGTCACGAATATCTTGAGCCAACACACTACTGCTCAGGAGGAAACCGAAACAGATAACTAACCACAAGGGTAAAGCAAAGGGCGTAAAACGGTGGCTTTTCATCATTGCACCGCCTCCTCTGTATTTTCGTTCGCAGTAGAAGTTGATTCTCCGGTTTCTATTGAACGCAATTGAATCTGAAACTTCGCATTTAAGAAGTATTTAGGATCCGCTTCGACTCGCTTTAACCATTTGTCGGCTAATTCTTGGCTACCTAAGATGTCGTCTGCACTTAACGTCTCTTTAATCATCAACTCCGCTGACGTTTTTTCATCCGCCCCTTCTGCGGTTTGAGGGTTATCGCCTAGCTCGGTTGATGCTTCTTGCTCCGTTCCTGCCTGACTCTCACTCATCCGGTTGATGTCCTCTACAATACCACCAATCACTTTCAAGTTATGCTCAACATCCGGTCTTAGCCTCTTGCTCAACGTTGGCTTGTTGGCTAGGGATTTTAACAAGTCACGTGCAGCCAAATATTCACGCTGACGCGCCAATGCACTCGCCGCATTATAAAGACCGTAATCTCGAACCTCTTCGGACGGGTCGTTTTGCATCTCCAAAAACGCACTGTGGGCGAGTTCAAACTCGCTAGCGTAGTAGTACGCCGTCCCTTTGCGTAATGGTTCGACAAAGTGTTTCGCGGCTTCTAAATACGCTTGTTGGTTGAACAAACGCTGTCCTTGTTGATCTGGCGTTAGCCACAAATCCCACCACCATTGCGCCACCTTGTCGAAAGCCGTCACTTTTTGCACAACTTGTGGCTGCTCGGCTTTAACTGAAATGTTCTCGGCCAATGCACTTGTTGGCATCAATAACGTGCCGCTCACCATTACAATCACGCACCACTGCACTAACCACCCTTTTCTAAACCACAGCATCATGATCAGCGCGATTGGGAACAGAAGTTGATACCCCATGTCTTTCCAAGGCATTGAAGATTCGCCATTAAGCTGCATATTGCGCTCAACGTATCGATTCAGTTGCTCGATATCACTATTATCGACGGTCACTTCCACCAATCGACCGTTAGCCTGACTAGCCAGTTCTTGTAGAGAATCCAAATCCATTGGGTTGTTACTCACAATGTCAGCATTCCCTGCCGCAAGAATTAACAGTTGATAAGATTTGCCCGAGAAATACGCTTGGTATTGCTCAATCGTGGCTGGATTAACGCCATCACTCACCAACAGAACGGTAGAGCCTGGTTGACCTTGCAATTGTTGGTCAATTAACGGCAAGGCTTTTTCGGCAAGCTTACCTTGCACGGGCATAATTTCTGGCGTAATGGCCGCCAAAAACGGGTCAAATACTTTACTGTCTTGAGTTATAGGCATCGCGACATGAGCACTGCCCGCAAACACGACTAACCCCGTTTTTCCGCCTTTTCGCACGGCTAGCAAATCGCGTATTTTCTGTTTGGAACGCTCAAGGCGGTTTGGTGGGAGATCTTTTTGCAGCATCGATTCGCTGTTATCAAGCACCACCAGCAGAGAGGCTTTATCTTCGCCAAACGGGGAAGATTCACGTTGCCACGTTGGGCCTGCACAAATCACAATGGCGATGAACACAATCAGCATCAAGAGCTTAAGCGGCAGTTGCTTACGCCAACCTCGCTCACCTATCGTCAAAGCATTGCGTAAATGTTCGGGCAGAATATCCTTCCAGCTTGGCTTGCTTTCTTCTCGCCAGCGTAACCACACCAAGAAAAACATGGGGACCAAAGCCAGTAACCACAGTGGTCGAATAAAATGAAACTGCGTAAAGAATTGCGTCCAACTAAGAGAATCAAACATCGCTCTCTCCTAATGATGATCGTGTAACAGCCCTTCTTTTGAGTGTTGCGACGCTGAACGCGAGCAAATGCATGATGACCACTAACGCCATCAAGTAATGATGAAGGCTTTGTTTTGGGCGGTATGTGGTGCTTTCGTAAAGTTGAGGTTCCAGTTTGCCAATTTCGTCGTAGGCAGCCGATAGTTCATCACGGTTGAGTGCTTCAAACGCTTCACCGCCGGATTCTTTCGCAATGCGATGAATCGTGTCCATATCCAACGCGGTTTCACCTATCGTTTCCGGATCGCCCATCGCAATGACGTGTACTCTCACGCCTTTGGCTTTCGCAACTTTCGCCGCATCAATCGGTTCAACAAAACTGCCCGTGTCGTTACCATCGGTTAATACAATCGCGACTTTTTCACGGTTTTGGTCTTGTTCTAAAGCACCACGCGACTTATCGCTTTGCTCAAAAACTTTAATCGCTAAGCCAATCGCATCACCAAGATGGGTACTCTGCCCTGCCATTGCCACATCGGTTTGGTTAAGCAGTTCGAGCCACACTTTTTGGTCTGCGGTAAATGGCGTTTGCACGAAAGCAGCATCACCAAAAAGCACCAAGCCTAATCGGTCACCTTTACGAGACTGAACAAACTCCGATAGCACTTCTTTTGCCGCATCAAGACGAGAAATTTTTTCGCCTGTACGTGAGGTGAAATCTGGCTCGGCCATGGAGCCCGAAAGATCCACCACCACCATCACATCGCGGCCTAAACTCTCGCGAACTTGAGGCTCGCCTAACACGGTGGGTTTTGCCATCGCACACACCACCAAAAGCCATGAGAGAATTAACGTTGCTCGTTGCCACCAACTCGGGGTCAACTGGCTTGCACCTTCTGATGGCGTCTCGCCAATCGCTTCCACCAGCTGACTAAAAAACGGCACTTTGATCGCCATTTGCTTAGTGCGATATGCGGGCACCAAGTAGTACACCACCAACGGCAAGGGCAAAACCAGAAACCACATTGGGTGAGCAAATTCAAAACCAGACAAACCAGTTATCGATGCAAGAAGATCATTCATGTTGACCTCCCTGATGTGCTTTGCGTTTCAATCGTGGTGATTTATTTGCCGCGCTTTTTTGAGCATCACAACGGTGCTCACTCACCCAGTTTTTCGCACGAGCAATAAGCGTTACTCGCTCTTCGTTGGTTAGCGTAACGCTTGGGTCAACAATACTTTGTAGCCAGCACTTTGAAAGCTCATCGTTAAAAACCATTTGCGAGTTTGCTTGAGAGTCTCTGGTTTGCGGATACAGCGCATCGAGCTTGCGCAGAAAGGCGGTATCAAACAATTTCGCGTTGCGGCTATCAATATGAATCAGCACTATTTTAAGCACAGAGAACAATACTTTTGGCATGTCTTTGTCGCTCGGGTTGATTTGCGAAATCGCCAGTAGTGCTTCTTTTCGGTAACGATTATGCCACCATTGCCGAGCCAAGCGATATGCGAAATATACCAATGCAATGAACGCAACTGCCGCTAAAATTTTCCAGCCAATAGTTTGCGGGTACCAACTCACGCTAGATGGTACGGCCACATCATGCAGCTCTCTGAGTATGTAGGTACTTGGAGGCGTAGGAAGATCACTCATTTAACGCCCTCCTACCAGTTTTTGGAATTGTTTAATGTGCTCACCTGTCGTATCGAGTTCGATGTGCGGAAGGTGTTTCATCGCCATAAGTTGAGAGAGTGATTGACGCTGTAAGCTAGTTCGAGCCTCAAGCTTTGCGCTCGCAGCTTCTACCTTTGCTTTGCTGTCTAAATTGAGTTGATACTGCCCATCACCAACCACCCATTTCGATTTTGCCAAATCGTCTGGTAGCGCTTGTTCTAATGGGTCACTGACCATCACTGCAAGAACATCGTTGTGCTGTTGTAGCTGTTTAAGGTGATCAAGGTGGTGCTCCTCGCAGTCGCTCCAGTCGCTGATAAAAATCAAAGTGGATTGCTTGAGCTTCATGCGTTTAATAAGCTCAATCCATTGACTGAACGTTACTTTTTCGGAATTGCAGGAGTCCACATTGAGCGATTGATTGGCTTTAGCGAGACGTTTAAGTTGCGCCAGAAGATCGTTTTGCGAACGCTGTGCCTTGCTGTGAAACAACGCCTGCGGGGATGCGATGACAAAACCGACTCGGTCGCCATCTTTTAATACTCGCCACCCACACATCGCTGCGATCTCTGCCGCGACAACCGATTTCATTACTTGCGTCGAAGCAAAAAACATTGTGCTTCTCTGGTCGACACACACGATTACGTTGCGATCTTTTTCTTCTGTATAACTGCGTACGTGCGGCTTACCTGTACGCATCGTAACTTTCCAATCAAGGTTACGAATATCGTCACCCAATTGGTAATGGCGCAGCTCTTCGAAGTTCAATCCACGACCGCGAAACAACGAATTGTGTCGGCCAGAGAGTACGCTACCCGCCTTTAGGTGAGGGAGTAAACTGAATGATTCTGCTTGTGCTTGCAGACGTACTAAACGAGCGTAATCGCAGTACAAACGGGGATCCATCCCCTGTGATTTTGGCGCAAGAGTTGGCTTAGCCATAATGCCTCCCACTTACCCAATTTCTACACAATCTAGCAGCTCTTGTACGACTCGTTGATGATCGACCCCATCTGCCAGTGCATCGTAGGTCAAAGAAAAACGGTGGCCCAATACAGACGGAACCATGGCACGCACATCGTCAGGAGTAACGTGGTCACGTCCTTGCATCCACGCATACGCACGAGCGCATTTGTCGAGTGCGATAGAAGCACGAGGACTAGAGCCAATCTCAATCCATTTTGCTAAGTTTGAATCGGCATAACGCTCTGGCTTACGAGTCGCCATCACTAACGCAACGATGTAGTTTTCCACTAGGTCTGATACCACGATGTTTGGTAACTGACGACGCGCTTCTAGCACCACGTCTGGCTCGATGTGTTTTGGCGTAACAATTTCGCTGCTGGTTTCCGCACCCAATTCTTCACAGCGCACCAAACGAATGATGTCACGTTCGGCGTCATCTTCTGGATAATCGACGGTAACCTTCATGATAAAGCGGTCCATTTGCGCTTCTGGCAGTGGGTACGTGCCCTCTTGCTCTACTGGGTTTTGCGTTGCAAGCACCATAAATAAGTCTGGCAATACGTGAGTTTTATCGCCTACCGTGATTGTGCCTTCGGCCATGGCTTCAAGCAGTGCCGCTTGTACTTTGGCTGGTGCACGGTTGACCTCATCAGCAAGTACAATGCTGTTAAAAATGGGCCCTGACTGAAAATGGAGTTGCGGCTTACCATCCAGCTCTTGATAAACCTCAGTACCCGTCACGTCAGATGGTAAAAGATCCGGCGTAAACTGGATTCGACCAAAACTGGTGTTTAACAAGTTCGCCAACGATTTTACGGAACGTGTTTTTGCCGTTCCCGGTAAACCTTCTAGCAGAATATGCCCATTTGTTAATAACCCAATGACTAAAGCTCGAACCACGTGGCTTTGTCCAATGACGCTTTTTTCTGTTTGTTCGATGAGTTCTTTTATCGCTTGTTGTGCGTGGTTCATAGGATACCTTTTCAATGGTTTAAGCCGTCTTTTCGATAGTTAAGTATAAGAACAAATGAAATAACTTAAGGTTATATTCACTATGTTATCTTTGCGGTTCTTGAGATTGGAGAAGTTGTGCAAGACCAACCAACATCGGTAACGCATAATCAAAGAACATTTTGATTCCCGAACACAAATAGTTTAGACCACTCTCACCATTCGGCGTTTTGATCAAACGGTTTTTGGGGCACTCACCCCAACAATAAGGCAAGTAAGGGCATTGCTTACAATACGTCGGCAATGAATCGCGTTTTGCCATGCCAAAAGTATATTGTCTTGTAGAGAAGGCCATTTCATTCAGTGAGTGTTCATGAATGTTGGCGAGTTTGTATTCTGGATACACATAGTGGTCGCAACTGAACACGTCGCCATTGTGCTCAATCGCCAACCCTTTGCCACAAAACTCCGCCGTCACGCAAAGCTGAGACGGTTTCCCCATTACTTGCGCCACCGCGGTTTCAAACAGATTAACCAACACACGGCCAAGATCGTTATTCACCCACTCTTCAAAGGTCGCCATTAAAAAGCGTCCCCAGTCTTCAGGATCGACTGACCAATCCGTTACAATCGACATTGGATGCCCCGGTTTAGCCAGATCACTGCCTTTGGTTGGGATCATCTGTTCGTTCCAAAACTGCGGCGCGGTTGTTTGGAAGTTGTTGGCTTCTACCACCGGCGCAAACTGAATATAAGTCACACCCAATTCTTGGGTTAAAAATCGATATACTTCGAGCGGGTATTTCGCATTGTGACGATTCACCGTGACCAACGCGTTGAATTTCACGCCATGCGCTTTGAGCTTATCTACCGCTTTCATCACGAGATCAAACGTTGGCTTACCGCTGCGGGTTTTGCGATATTTGTCGTGCAGCTCTCGTGGTCCATCAATCGACAAGCCAACTAGGAAGTTGTGCTCTTTTAAAAACGCACACCACTCATCGTTTAGCAAAATGCCGTTGGTCTGAAGATCGTTTTCAATGCGAACGCCTTTCGGCTGATGTTTCTTTTGCAAAGCTACGACATTGCGGAAATAGTCCAACCCAAGCAGCGTCGGCTCCCCGCCCTGCCATGAGAATACAATTTCTTCGCCATCCTGACTTTCGATATAGCTTTTCACGAACGCTTCCAGTGTTGCGTCGTCCATTTTTGGCTGCTTTTCTTGGTGCAGTAGATTTTCTTTATGCAGATAAAAGCAGTACTGACAATCGATGTTGCACTTTGCTCCGCCTGGCTTTGCCATCACATGGAATCGACGGTCATACGCGCCCAGAACCGGCGCTTTAGACGCCGTTTTAAGAGGAACAATAGGCATAGTAGTAGAATGGCGAGGGGAAATCTTACTCATACGTTTCTCACTATTACATATACCCAAATAACCTCCTGAGCGCTGTACAGCAAAAGTGAAGCTATTTGGGTATATAGCGCTCCAAAAAGCGCTATATAATCTTAATTTACTTAGAAGACTTAGGTACGAACGAACCTGCTTCCATACGAGGAGGGAATTCTTTGAATGTACCCATCACCTCTTTCACTGTATCCATTGCTGGCATCATTAAGAATGAACGCTCGTACATCCAACGAGAATAACCCATGCCTTGATCGCCTCGTTCAAATGGATCAATGCTCAAGTCAAAGATCAGTGGCACACGAAGTTTAGTGAACGGCTTACGCCATACATCCATACCCGTTTCATTCTCTTGAATCATAAAGTGGAACTTGTACTTTCCTTGGCGCAATGCCACAAGATCGCCGTCGTCACTCCAGTAAACGAACTCATTTCGTGCGGATTTGTCTGACTTACCCGTTAAATATGGCAGTTGGTTGTAACCGTCTAGGTGAACTTTGTAGTCCATATCGCCAACTTTTTTGCCTTTTAGCAGTTCGTCTTTAACTTTGGTATCACCTGCCGCAGCAACTAGTGTCGGGAAAAAGTCCTCTAATGACATCATGCCGTTGAATGTTTTACCTGCCTCAATTTTTCCAGGCCATTTAATTAACATTGGCACACGGAAACTCCCTTCCCAACCAGTGTTTTTCTCTGAGCGGAACGGTGTCATCCCTGCATCCGGCCACAAATCAACCATAGGGCCGTTGTCAGTGGTGTAAACAATGATTGTATTGTCATCCACACCTAACTCTTTGATCTTGTTAAGTAGCTGACCGATTTGGTCATCGTGCTGCTTAACACCATCCGCGTAGAAACCGGCACCTGTTTTACCTTGGTATTCTTCAGGAACATGTGTGAAGTTGTGCATGCGAGTGGTGTTAAACCAAGTAAAGAACGGCTTGTCCGCTTTTACTTGTTTTTCTATGAAGCTTTCTGCGGCATCAAGAAACTCACCATCAACATTTTCCATACGCTTACGCGTAAGTGGACCGGTATCTTCGATTTTGCCGTCAGCGTAAGAATGGATAACGCCACGAGGGCCAAATTTCTTCTTGAACTCCGGATCTTTAGGGTAATCCACGTTCTCTGGCTCTTCTTCTGCGTTCAAGTGGTATAGGTTGCCGAAGAATTCATCAAAACCGTGGTTGGTAGGAAGATGCTCGTCTCGGTCACCTAAATGGTTCTTACCAAATTGTCCGGTTGCGTAACCCATTTGCTTAAGCACGGTTGCAATCGTCGGATCTTTTTCCGAGATACCTTCCGGAGCGCCTGGTAAGCCCACTTTTGATAGACCTGTACGTTTTGGCATTTGACCAGTGATGAATGCAGAACGGCCTGCTGTCGAGCTTTGCTGTGCGTAGAAGTTAGTGAACTTCGCACCCTCTTTAGCAATGCTATCGATGTTTGGCGTGTTGTACGCCATCATGCCTTGGTTGTAGGTACTAAGGTTCCAGTAACCAACATCATCACCAAAAATGACAAGAATGTTGGGTTTGTCCGCTGCATGTGCAACTGCAGATGCAGCGCCCAAAGCTAACGTACATGCGTTAAGTACGAGTTTTTTACTGCTCGTTTTGGTCGCATTTTTCATATTATCTCCAAGAGTTCGCTAGTGCGTAAAAAATGGTATTCGCTTTTCAATACCATTGTTGATATAAGATAAAGCACTAATTTCAGGCGATAAATGCAGTCAAAATTAGTTAACCTATAAATTAAATTTATGAGTGACGTTATGGACTTGAATTTGATCCAAACTTTTCTTGTTGTTGCGGAGTTTCAATCTTATACAAAAGCCGCGGAACAATTAGGGCTTACACAACCTGCTGTGAGCGCTGCAATAAAGCGTTTAGAGCAAGTCGTCGATAAGCAATTATTCGTTAAAAAAGGGCGAGGTATCGCACTAACCTCCACCGCTTATCAATTACTGCCGCAATTCCAGCAAGCGGTTAATATTATTGACAATGCGATATCTGATAAAAATCATTTTGAAGTGTGTTGTTCGGAAATTTTGTTGCACATTATGGACCCGATAAAGAACACTATTTTTTATGAATCACCACCCGAAAAATTCCTATTATTTGAGCTGTTAAGACAACAAAAAGTCGATCTAGTAATCGATACGGTGATCACGAAAGATGCAGCGTTTATTATTGAAGATGCTTATGAGGAAGAAGCCGTGGTTATCTGTAGTGAGAACCATCCCCGTGTACACGGCACGCTCACAAAAGAGCAATTTTATGAGGAAACTCACTGTTTATTTTCAGGAAAATGGAACAACATGTCGGGGTTCGAGCAACTAGCAAAGGAAACAATTCAAGAAAGAAAAGTCGACTTGATCACATCTTCGCTAGCGGGCATGGCGCTGTATGTCGCCCAAAGAGACAGTTTAGGGATCGTGTCTCAATCTTTTGCAAACAAGTGGAGCAAAGCGCTCAAGCTTCAAATTTTGCCCTGCCCCATTTCGATACGCTCTATCCCTTACAAGTTCGTCTACCATAAGCGAGAGGTAAACAACCCAGCCCACATCGCTCTACGTGAAAAAATCAAAGCCAACTTAACGGCAGCCCACTACGAACCAATTTGTTTATAACTCTTGTCAATTGAAGCGTTAGGCGTTTTCGTCATCAAGCTTTCTACAAACCTGAATAGATAGAATTTTACAGATAAAAAAGAGGCTCATTTTAATGAGCCTCTTTCTATATGTGATACTTCACTTAGCTTTTCCTACTTATTTGGGTTCTCTTTTAGTTTCTCCATCACTTGATCGAGCGAGAAGCTTGCTGCTTTTTGCCTTGGTGGGAACTCTTTAAACGTTTCAAGGAATCTGCCTACGTAAGCTTGCGCAGGAACAAGCATGTAAGCACGGTCTAGCATCCAATCGTAGTAAGTGTTAGAAGTGATATCAGCCACTTCGTAAGGATCCATACGCAAGTTGAAGATCTTAGGAACACGAAGTGTGGTGAATGGTTCAGCCCAAATACGCAACGTACCTTTTGCTCGTTGCTCCATAAAGACCAGCTTCCATTTGTTATAGCGAAGTGCAGTTAAGTCTCCATCATCTGAGAAGTAAAAAATTTCTTCTCGTGGGGCCTTATCCTCTTTACCAGTCAAATATGGTAGGAAGTTATAGCCGTCTAGGTGAACTTTGAATTTCTTACCATTCGCACTATAACCTTTGAGCAATTTCTCTTTAATATTGTCATCACCCGCGGCAGCAACGAACGTTGGCATCCAGTCCATGTGATGCATGATATCATTCGAAACAGAGCCAGCTTTAATTTTACCCGGCCAACGTACCATCGCAGGAACTCGGTACGCACCTTCCCAGTTGGTATTTTTCTCTCCACGGAATGGCGTTGTACCTGCATCTGGCCACGAGTTCATGTGTGGGCCATTATCGGTGGAGTAAAAGACGATTGTGTTGTCTTTAATACCCAAATCATCCACTTTTTTCAGTAGCTGACCTACATGGTTATCATGCTCGACCATACCATCTGCATACTCGCTGATACCTGTTTTTCCAGAGTTCTCTTCTTTCACATGAGTACGGAAGTGCATACGAGTTGCGTTCCACCAGACAAAGAAAGGTTTTTCAGCCTTGACTGCACGATCCATAAAGTCGAGTGCCGCATCTAACGTCTCTTCATCCACGGTTTCCATGCGCTTGCGGGTTAGAGGTCCTGTATCCTCAATTTTGCCATCAGCGTACGAACGGATAACGCCGCGCGGACCGAACTTTTTACGAAACTCAGGATCTTTAGGATAATCGACGTTTTCTGGCTCCTCCTCGGCGTTCAAGTGATAAAGGTTGCCAAAAAATTCATCGAAGCCGTGATTAGTAGGAAGGTGCTCATCTTTATCACCTAAGTGGTTTTTACCAAATTGCCCTGTCATATAGCCCATCGGCTTCAGCATTTCGGCAATGGTTGCGTCCTCTTCCTTCAAGCCAAGATCAGCACCTGGAAGCCCCACTTTACTCAAACCTGTTCTAAGAACGGTTTGGCCCGTAATGAAAGTAGAACGGCCCGCTGTACAAGATTGCTCACCGTAATAGTCAGTGAACATCATGCCTTCTTTGGCGATACTGTCTATATTTGGTGTTTTGTACCCCATCAAGCCAAACGTGTAAGCGCTGAGATTGGACTGGCCAATATCATCACCCCAAATGACGAGAATATTTGGTTTCTCTGCTGCGATACTGCTACTTGTCGCACCGATTAAAGCGGCGGCAAGAATCGCTAATCGGCGTTTAACGCCATATTTCGCTGTCATATAAACCTCTGTGTGTATTAGAAAAGTGCTTCCTGCAACAGAATGTATAGTTCACAAATAGCGGATAAGCGAATTTACTAAATGAGAATTCTTTCTATCTTTGCCTAACATTACACCGTTATTTGTAGCTAATACGCATTCCAATAGCACTTTAGTTCAGAGCGCCATCGCACCATTCATCGCTACTGTTAATCTCAAGTATTAAGATTGTCTACGCATATCACAGTGCTCATAAAGTACCTGATTGCTTTTATATAAATATTAATGATAATACGTTTTACTACTATTAATAATTAAGGTACCCGTGTGCTTGACTCCAAGGTTTCAAATGGAAAAACTTCCCAATGCCAACACAACGGCGTTCACCATAATGATGAGGAGCTATTACTAGATAAGCGCACTCACTCTGTGGTACTCAATTACTTGCCACACAAGAAATCTGTTCAGTTAACAAGCATTCAATTTAAGCTGCTGCAAACTCTCACTCACCATCAAGATCAAGTACTTAGTAAGCATTTTCTTTACGAAACAGTACTAAAACGTGAATTTACTGAACATGATCGAGCACTCGATATGCACATGAGCAGAATGAGAAAGCGTCTAGTTCACGAAGGCGTTCCAACAGACAGAATTCAGACAGTCCACCGCCAGGGTTACATTTTCAAGCGCTCAGACAATCAACAGAAAAATTAACGCTAATTGACCCAACTTTTGGTAATTGACCGCTTATTTTGCTTTAATTAATGCAAATTCTAATCACGTAAAATAACTCAATGAATTTACGCTTAATTTTTACACTTTGCATTGCTACTTTGTTTGCCGGCTGTGCAACCTATGCTGGTCTTAACTATGACCAACTGTTTGGTCCACAGCTCGTGCGTGAACGCACAGTTGACGTGGAAACCCCTCAAGCAAACTTCTTCCAAAGCGAAGTTAAACCCATTATGGATAACCGCTGTGTCGTCTGCCACGCGTGCTACGATGCACCATGTCAACTTAAGCTCTCTTCTGTTGAGGGCATTGACCGTGGTGCGAGTAAAGCACTGGTATATGAAGGAACAAGACTCACAGCCGCAGCACCAACACGCTTATTCGAAGATGCAGAAACAACCCAAGAGTGGCGCGATGCGGGTTTTCATCCGGTTCTCAACGAACGTGATCAAAGCATGGCAGCCAACATTGATGCAGGCCTTATCGCACGTTTGCTACAACAAAAAGAGCGCCACCCATTGCCTGACCAAGTCCAGTTAGAAGGCTTTGACTTTTCGATAGACCGAGAGCAAACCTGTCCAACGATTGAAGAATACGAGCAATACGAAAAGGATAACCCGACCTGGGGAATGCCTTTTGGTATGCCAAACCTATCAAACAGTGAATACCACACACTCATGACTTGGTTGGAAAACGGCGCAATAATGAACGTTCACCGACCTGTTAGTGAGAAAGAGCAAGCGCAAATAGATAAGTACGAAGCATTACTTAACCACTCTGATTTGAAAAATCAGCTGATGGCTAGGTATATATATGAGCATTTATTTTTATCTCATCTCTACTTTTCGGAACTCGATGAAGATCCCCGATTCTTCACGCTCGTCCGCTCTGCTACACCACCAGGACAGCCCGTCAAACGTATTTCAACGCGTCGCCCGTACGATGATCCAGGGGTTGAACGTGTGTTTTATCGAATTATTCCAGAGCAAGGGACCATAGTAGATAAAACTCACATGCCATTCGCGTTAAACAAGCAACGCATAGAGAACTGGAAAACTTGGTTTATTGATGCTGATTACATGGTTAGTCAGCTACCGAGTTATGAACCAGAAGTTGCTGCAAACCCGATGACATCATTCATCGACCTTCCAGTGAAGTCGCGCTTTAAGTTCATGCTAGATAATGCACAAAATACAATAATGGCATACATCAAAGGCCCAGTTTGTCGTGGCCAACTGGCATTGAATGTTATCAATGATCGCTTTTGGGTGTTTTTCCTTGATCCAGATAAAGCAGACATCCCAGAAGTAAATGAGTTTTACCGATCTCAGGCTGATAACCTAAAACTACCGGCAGAACAAGAAAGTAACACGCTACCTGTTACCAACTGGGTCAAGTACGCGCGCCAGCAAGCTCGCTACCTAGAGGCTAAATCTGAGTTCACTAATAACTGGTTTAAAGAAGGTGAAAACCTATCCACCGATGTAATTTGGGACGGTAATGGCACCAACCATAATGCGGCATTAACGATATTCCGCCATTTTGATAGTGCTTCTGTTGTTCAAGGGTTAGTTGGTGAGCAGCCTAAAACAGTGTGGATTCTTGACTACGCGTTACTAGAGCGTATCCACTATTTGCTTGTTGCTGGGTTTGACGTTTACGGTAACTTCGGCCATCAGCTCATGACACGAATGTTTATGGACTTCTTGCGTCTAGAAGGCGAAAGTAACTTTATCTCATTGTTACCCGCCGATATGCGCCATGAACTGCAATCTAGCTGGTATAAAGATCAAAGCCCGCAGTTGAGTGACTTTTTACAACGAAATGTGAAGCCGTTTAACCAACCAACCAGCGTTCAGTATAAGAGTGACGATCCAAAAACGGAGTTGGTGGAGTTGTTGAGCGAACATGTTTCAGATGTGCTTCTGCCTCGCTACGAAATTCAAGACACGGCTCTTTCTGCGAGTAGTGAAAAGCAGCTAAAACGTATTGACCACGTTCGTGGTGAAGGCCTAAAAACCGTTCCGCAAATCACTATGCTTATGGTGAGAAGTCAATCAGGGGAAGATGAACTGTTCACCTTACTTCACAACAATGCACACACAAACATCTCTAGCTTGTTTGATGAAGAAAGTAACCGTGACTTTGCTAACGATGACATGACCATTGTACGCGGCGTTGTGGGAAGCTACCCTGCGGCATTTTTCTCGATCAACGAAAACCAAGTAAAAGATTTTGTCGATCAATTTAGTGCCATCCAAAACGAGTCCGATTACGTTAAGTTATTGGATAATTTTGCGATTCGTAGAAGCTCAGAAAAATTCTGGTCATTTAGCGATCGTTTACACAATTGGTACCGTACAAAACAACCGATCGAATTTGGATTACTTGACTATAATCGTTTTGAGAATCGATGATGATTTAAGGGGGTTCTCATGGGTATCCGAGATAACATTGCCGCTCTTGAACAACAGATTTACGTTGCTTGTTCTGAGGGAGACTACGAAACGGTCAATATGCTTGAGCATCAACTCGAATACTTACGTGGCAAAGTGGAACATCCTTTTGATGATGACCCTTATGCCCTAGACACTCGATTCGAGTGGGAAGATGACATGACCGAATAGAAAAAACCTCCGGAAAGCCGGAGGTTTTTTTATTTTCAATGCTCGATGGATTACTTCGCCATTAACTCATCCAGAGCTTGAATTGATGCAGACACTTGAGAAACTAAATCATCTTTAGTCGCATTATAGGTATCTAGAGGTTGAGGCGCGGCTTCAATTGCTTGGCAAGCGTTCATTAACGCAGTTAGTCCTAAACTTCCTGCACTGCCCTTTAATTTATGGGCAAGGTTCTTTACTTCTTTACTATCATTGTCCTCAGCAGACGCTTGCAGCTTGCTTAATACATCGGTGCTGGTGGCTCTAAACAGATTAATAATGTGCAACATCTTATCTCTGCCCAAGATTTTCATATCGGACTCAATCACGCTCGGATTAATGATAACCACATCGGGTTCCTTTATTTTAGGTGCTTGAACGATCTTTGATTGTAGCTCTTGTTCTTGAGGTGAAATTTGATCAAACGGGGTACAGTCGGCATTTTGTGGCAACAACAACGGCTTTCCGTCTAGCGCATCCTGAATCAATGCCGCGAGTGCCTCTTTTGCTAATGGCTTAGGCAAGTATCCGTCAAAACCAGCGGCTAGATAGCGCTCAACTTCTTCCGCAAAAACGTGTGCAGACACTGCAATCATTGGCGTGACGGCAAGCGCTTTATTGGCCGGCTTATTACACTCAATCCGCTTTAAGCGTTGGATCAACTCAGTTCCATCACAATCAGGGAGGTTGATGTCGACCAAAGCGATATCAAAATCTTGTGTGCTGATCAGTTGCTCTGCTTGTGAGCCGTTTTCTGCCATCACGACTTGATGCCCCATGCTTTCTAGAAAGCCTTCCGCGACCACTCGGTTGACTTCATTATCTTCTACTAGCAAGACCTTTGCTTTCACTTTGCAACGTGCGGTTGCCACGGTTCCTGTTTCAACAGGTTCGCTTTCCTCTAACGGAATAGAGAACCAGAATCGGCTACCATTTCCCTCTTCGGAATCGACTTCTAAAACACCGCCCATCGCTTCAATGATTCGCTTACTGATGGCAAGTCCAAGCCCCGTACCTCCAGTTTGGCTCATCCCACCTTCAGCTTGCGTGAAGGCATCAAACAACGTTCTCTGGTATTTTTTGGCAATTCCTATTCCAGTGTCTGATACTTCAAACAGGACTTGCGACTCGTCCTCAGGGTTCAGGCTAACGTAGATATCAATTTCTCCTTCGTCAGTGAACTTAATCGCGTTACCAACGAGATTGTTCAGCACCTGACTGATTCTGGTGACATCCCCTTTCCAGTAGCGACTAACATCACTTTCAATATGGTAGGAGAACAGCAGCTTATTCTCTTGTGCTCGACTGTTCATTAACTGGAAAGTGTCCTCCACCATTTGGTGTAAATCGAAGCCCATGTGACGAATTTCTAAATGCCCCGCTTCAATCTTGGAGTAATCCAGTACATCATTAAGGATCGCGAGCAACGTTTTACCACTACGATTAATGATTTCTGCATAACGCTTTTGAATTGGGTTGAGGCCTGAGTCAATCAGCAAGCGTGCTGTCCCCAACACTCCGTTCATTGGCGTTCTTATCTCATGGCTCATCGTCGCCAAGAATGCCGATTTTGCTCGGCTCGCTTGCTCTGCTTGCTTGCGAGCTTTAGCGTGATTCAAAACCTCTTCATTCAAACGGCGGTTTGCTTGTTTTAACTGCGAAGTGCGCTGCTCAACGAGCTCTTCTAAATGCTCTTTATGCTCCTCAAGCTCTCGCTTGGCTTGAGCTTCACCCTCTGCTACCACTTTTAGTGCTTGCGCGGTATTACGAGCCGTGATGATGGCCTGCCCCATATGCGCCAACTCATCTTTGCCTTTCACTTCCAACTCAACCGCTAAGTTACCCTGCGCCACAGACAGCAACGCAGCGGAATATTCCGCTAACCGCTTCACAACAGAAAGGTACACCACACGCCATAAAATCAGCACCAATACAATCAAACCAACAATTGAAATAACGGTTAAAGACCACTGAGCGAATTTCAGTGTGCTGGTCAATTGGTCTACAGCGACGGTAGTGGTTTTGTTTGAATCATCAACCAATTTGTTGACCGTGCCATTAAGCTCTGAGAACAACTCTAATGTCTTTTGCATCAGTTGTTGTGACTGTTCGTTATTCTCGTATTGCTGCATCAGTATAGAAAATACGACCTGACGCTTGCCAAGCTCTATGAGCAGTTGGCTCATTTGCTTAGAGCGCGTAGGATCTTCCACAGCGAGTACACGGCGTTGCATGATTTTGAGGTTGCTATCGAAATCACTTTGAACCTGTTGAATTCGCTCAATATTCGTTAATGTCCGTGCCTCTTCAATCTGATTCAACATTTTAAAGGCCAACAAGTGCAGTTCATGCAATCGCTCAGTCAGATCAAGATCGACCTCCACCAGTGCATCTAGCGCCTGATAAACTTGCGATTTTTTATTCGATTCTAATAAGTCATAAATATGCGTGACGTTAGCAACAGCAATGGTGCTTGTATTCTGAACTTGCGTACGAGTTAGTTGTTCTAGCTCTTCACTGAGCAGACGCATTTCTTCAACACGAGTATCTATCTCTTTTGCAAGCCACAGCTTTTTTTCAACCGAAACACCGAGTTCTGCCAAATTGTCGATAACGTTCTGGACGTTATTCTCTAAAGCTTCTAACAATTGAGAATCGAACGACTCACTCCCGAGCTCCTTGATGTGAGTGAGTAAAGACTCGAGCTGTTCGAACAGCACTCGCCCTGACTCCTTTCGTTCCTGCTCGTTTCTTGCGTTCGACAACATTTGTACAGACGAAATAATACGAGTACTCAACTCAGAGACTTGCCTCGCCTCAATCATGGCGGGAATCGCAGAATCCACGACATTTCTTTCGGTTTTGGCAACCAAAGAAAATCCAGACACACCAATAAGTGCCGATAACATGACCAGTATTGCCATCGCAATGAAAGACAACAAAAGTTTACGACCGATGCTTGCAGTTGCTAGCAGCATATTTTCATGACCTTAATGTTCGTGTTCAGCGACATATTACGTTATATTTTGCAGTGTTTACTTAATCTATGCCAACGAACTTCATTTCATGGTTAAAAATCAACACGCATTTCGCACATTTTTCAAACATTCTGCAGCCATTTTAACCCTAGTTGCTTCTTTGCCAGCGGTTGCCGCAGAGAAAATATGTGCAATATACCCTCACCTAAAGGATTCATACTGGTTGTCAGTAAACTATGGAATGGTGTCCGAAGCGAAAAGAGAAGGTGTCGAGCTACGAGTCCTTGAAGCGGGCGGCTACCCAAACAAAACCCGTCAAGAACAACAACTCGCACTGTGTAACCAATGGGGAGCAGATGCGGTTATCCTTGGGACCGTGGACCCACAGGCTTACGAGCATTCACTTAAAAATTGGGTGGGGAATACTCCCGTTTTTGCTACTGTGAACCAACTCGACTTGGATGAAGAACAAAGTGAGTTGCTAAAAGGGACTGTTGGTGTTGACTGGCATTGGATGGGATACGAAGCGGGTCAATATTTGGCAGCTCGCCATCCAAAGGGGTCAGGAAAAACCAACATTGCCTTACTTTTGGGGCCGCGAACTCGTGGTGGTACGAAACCCGTTACTGCCGGATTTTATGAAGCGATACAAGGAAGTGATATCAACATTGTTGACTCATTTTGGGCAGACAACGACAAGGAGTTACAACGTAACCTAGTTCAACGTGTGATCGATATGGGAAATATAGATTACATTGTTGGCAGTGCAGTGGCGATTGAAGCGGCCATCAGTGAGCTGCGCAGTGCAGGCAAAGCTGAGGAGATCGGTTTAGTTTCTGTGTACTTAAGTCATGGTGTATATCGAGGCCTGTTACGTAACAAAGTACTCTTCGCACCAACAGATAAAATGGTGCAGCAAGGTCGGCTTTCCGTGATGCAAGCAACGCATTACTTAAGAGGTGAAGCTTATGACAAACATGCCTCACCAACCATCAAACCACTGACTCCGAAGACGCTTCATGACGACACGATCGAAGAATCGTTATCTCCGTCAGAATATAGGCCGACATTCCGTGTTAAGGCTGTTGATTGAAAGACCAAAAACGTGTTCTATTGAGTCACAACAATTTTAAAATCATACAAACGGAAACATCTTGATGCAAAAAACCATTCGTACCATGCCAACCCATAAACATGTGGCTTTGGTTGCTCACGACAACTGCAAACCTGAGCTACTTCGCTGGGTAAAAGAAAACAAAGAAAAGCTACAGAGTCACTTCCTTTACGCAACTGGCACGACAGGACACATGCTGAGTAAAGAAACTGGACTTGCGATCAAGAGCATGATCAGTGGTCCGATGGGCGGTGATCAACAACTAGGCGCTCTCATTTCAGAAGGCAAAATCGACGTTCTCGTTTTCTTTTGGGATCCACTGAATGCCGTACCTCACGACCCAGATGTTAAAGCGCTTCTTCGTATTGCTAGTGTTTGGAATATTCCTGTAGCAACGAACCGAGCCACCGCTAAGTTCCTGTTTAACTCCCCTCTTCTTGAGCAAGAAGTAGACATCGAAGTACCAGATTACGAAGCCTATCTTGCTGAGCGCATGTAAGCTTTGATGCCAACCAAATAAAGCAAGGGCGATACCAAGTATCGCCCTTGCTGTTTTTAACATTCTAAACGTTGCATTTAACGGGAAGTCACGATGGGATAGTCACCATTAACGAGCTCTTGAACGAATGCAGATCCCGCGCCAGTATGCGTGATCCAAACCTTCTCTTTCGCACGTGTAATCGCCACGTAAAATAGCCTGCGCTCTTCTGCGTAAGGGAATTTGTCTTTGGACTCCGTCAACGCACCATCAATGTGAATTTGCTTCTTCTTAGCGGGGAATTGCCCCTCATCCACAGAAAGAATAATCACAAAGTCAGCTTCGCGTCCTTTACTCGCATGGCAAGTCATAAAGCGAATATCGAGATTAGGGAAACGTCGCAACCAATCGTCGAACAAATCGGGCTTATGATAATGGTTACGTCCTAGCAATAAAACTGACTTGGTTTGCTTGGCTTGTTGATTCAAGTGATCCAAGATCTTTTCCACTTGATTGCTCGGCGCGGTATGTACGCTCTTCTGCTTGCGTTGTTTGTGGCTGTTTAGTGTTTTCGGCAACTGCGATGGGTTTTGCTGCACGAATGTATTCGCTACATCACCAATCTGATTGTTGAAACGATAAGTTGTATCTAAGTGATGAACGGTAGAGTGAGCAAAGCGTTCTTTAAAGCCAGTGATAAGATCGACATCCGCTCCTGCAAACTGATAGATCGCTTGCCAATCGTCGCCAACAGCAAATAACGTGGCACCTGCTTGTTTCTGAGTGGATTCACACAGTGCTTCAATCAATGCCAGACGATCTGGAGAGATATCTTGATACTCATCGACCATAATAAAGCGCCATGGCGAGACAAACTTCCCTTTATTCACATAATCTGTCGCACGACTGATCATGGTTGGGAAATCCACTTGGTTGCTTTCTTTAAGCATTTTCTGCCACGCTGTAAAACATGGCCAGCATAAGGCGAGTTCACTATTTAAACGCGTATAGTCTTGGTGGTTTACGAGCTTTTCTTGTACTTGCTTTTTGGTCAACCCTACCGACGCTAAATGAGACAGCTGCGAATCTAGCCAAGCGATCAGTTTTGGATTTTCTGAATGGCTTCCTAACTCATCATCCCCTTTTAGGTACGCAATCGGCCATTTGTCTAAATGTTTTTGCCAACGTTTAAAGTTGGTGGGTGTCATCCAATGTTTTTTCAACCAGTCTACACACCATGCTGTTCGTTGATTTTCGTCCAACGCTAAAGGACTAATTTCGACAGGTTGCTGTTCGACTTGTTTAAGAATATACAAGCCCAACTGATGGAATGTGTTGACGCGCACACCGTCTGCCGCCATGCCCACTTTATCTACTAAGCGTTCTTTCATTTCAGTCGCCGCATCACGACCGAACGCTAACATGAGAAGCTCTTCTGCTTGAGCTTGATGGCTTTGCAACAAATAGGCAACTCGTGCGGTTAAAACACTGGTTTTGCCCGAGCCGGCACCAGCAAGAACTAAGTTGTGGTCGTCGTTGAGTAATACCGCATATTGCTGGGATAAATTCAAAGGAGAGGATTCAATTTGATTAAACAGCACTTCCCAATTTGGACGTTCTGCTTCTAGCCAATCGCGATTACGCTCACCAAGCGCCTCAGAGGTATCAATGAGCCAAGGCTCTATTTGCGACATACGATTCGGCATTCGCATTTTGGCTTCTTCTAGGGTGGTTTTCATCTCGCTTAACTCTTGGTTAAGGCTTTCAACCCAGGAGACCACTTGAGAATGCGATAAGTAAGCAGGCAAGTGCTTTAGTTTGTAAAGCTCTTCTTCCCACTTAGGTAGATACTCAGCCAGTTTTCGGCACTGAGTGTTGTGCCACTCTTGATATTGACGAACGGCCTCAAGCGCGAACTTTCGGCATTGTGGCCACGGTAAACCTTGGACTAGCCAGCTTTGTTGTTTGCCTTCGTGTTCATGAGCAAAAAACTGTAAAGAGCTCCATAACAACCCACGCTTTACGCTAACTTTGCCATTCCAGATCGTAAAAGGAATATGTTCTTCACTGCCTATCGAGCTTAATAAAACACTGTTCTCTTTTATTTCGACGTGATGGTACTCATTTTGAATAAAAAACTGTGCTTTGCTAGTGGCAGTAAGCTGCATGAAACGTGCGCCTTTTAGTTTAGAAGTTGTCGATTTATATCATTTTAAGGCGCTAAATTGTAGCAACGGCGAGCACCTAAGTAAGCTTCTTCTTCTATTCTTTAATAAAATTCACATTACTGTCGATTTAATAACCTAAAGCTGAGGTTATTTGAAGCTGGCTTTACAATCCTCAATACATGACCTGGCAGTTTTAATATAAGTCGATGACATCCCTGCTGATTTTATCAGCAACCACGAATTTTTCTTAAAGTAAATCATAAACGCGCTATAGTGGGTCTGGTAGTATTCCCCCTGTTCTTCATCGGAAACATAAGGCGCATTGTGCAAGCAACTTCTAAATTTCGGCTATATTGGGCAAACAAGACGATAAATTACAGCGTTCTTATCCTCATTACCTTACTGGGTGTGGTTATCCCAACTTGGTACTTCGAGCAAAACACGCTGATAACGCCATTAATATTAGGCGTTATTGCTGCTGCTTTGGCTGAAAGTGATGACAGTTTCACTGGACGCATCAAGGCTCTGATTCTCACCTTTCTCTGTTTTGCGCTTGCTGCTTTTTCAATTGAAATCTTGTTCGATACCCCTTGGGCTTTTGCGTTGGGATTATTTATCTCAACCTTCGGCTTCATCATTCTTGGGGCGATAGGTCCTAAGTACGCGAGTATTGCTTTTGGTTCGTTGCTGATCGCTATTTATACTATGCTTGGCGCACATGAAAGCACCAACATTTGGTTTCAGCCACTACTGCTTTTAACTGGTGCCGCCTGGTATTACTTCATGTCCATGATTTGGCAGATATTTTGGCCCCTTCAACCGGTGCAACAAAGCCTAGCCAATGTGTTCTTCCAAATGGCGAATTATCTTGATGCGAAAGCCAAGCTTTTTCACCCTGTGACCAACTTGACGCCACAACCGCTGCGGATTGAAGCTGCAAAATGCAATGCTGCCACGGTTACGGCACTAAACGCTTGTAAAACCACATTACTTAACCGATCGAAACGGGGTCACATTGATGGGCCTAGTGACCGATTTTTAAATATTTATTTCATCGCTCAAGACATTCACGAACGCGTCAGTTCTAGCCATTATCGCTATCAGGATTTAGCGACCGAATTTGAACGTTCTGATGTGCTGTTTCGTTTTAAATACCTTTTGGAGTCTCAAGCCCAAGCGTGTCGTGATATTGCACTAGCCATTCAGCTAGGAAATGAATACTCCCATACCGATCAATCTATTCTGGCATTAGCTGAAGTACAAAACTCTCTTGCTTATCTAGAAGAACAAAAGCAAGGGCACTGGAAACGTCTGCTGATGCAGTTAACATATTTATTCAATAACTTAGCGACGGTAGAAAAACAACTTAATAACATTAACAACCCAGATGTTGAAGGCCTCGAAGAAGATACCCTCGCCGATACCAACCCACACACGCTAAAAGCGATGTGGCAGCGTATATCAGCAAATTTACACAAAGATTCGATGCTGTTTCGGCATGCATTACGTATGTCAATTGCCTTAACGATTGGCTATGGAATCATTCAAATATTCAACATCGACCGAGGTTACTGGATACTCTTAACCACTTTATTCGTATGCCAACCGAACTACAGTGCCACTCGCCAAAAATTGACGGCGCGAGTAATAGGTACATTAGCTGGTTTGTTGATTGGTGTACCATTGCTGACTTTTTTCCCTTCTCAAGAAAGCCAGTTAGTATTTATCGTTATCTCTGGTGTGATGTTTTTCGCCTTCCGGATGAACAACTATGGGTACGCGACTGGTTTTATTACACTGCTCGTCCTCTTCTTATTTAATCAACTAGGTGAAGGTTACGCAGTTGTCCTTCCTCGACTAGCAGATACCCTCATCGGGTGTGTGCTTGCAGTAGGAGCTGTATTAGTTATTTTGCCCGACTGGCAGTCGAGAAGGCTTCACAAAGTTATGTCGGATGCGATAGAGGCGAACAAGCAGTATCTCGATCAGATCATTGGTCAGTATAGAATCGGCAAGAAAGACAATTTGAGTTACCGTATCGCTCGCCGCCAGGCCCACAATAATGATGCCTCACTCTCTTCTGCGATTAGTACGATGCTGGCGGAGCCTGGCAAATATCGCGCAGCTGTTGATGAAAGTTTTCGCTTCCTAACGTTAAATCACGCAATGTTGAACTATATTTCTGCATTAGGCGCGCACAGAACTCGCATCGAAGATGAGTCAATTCATAAACTCGTTTTAGATGCTCACCGTTGTATTCATCAGCATCTGGATGTACTTCATAAACAGCTTCACCAGCATTGTGAGGAGTGTGACCTATCTAATATTGATGATGCTGGACTCGAGCAACGCTTAAACGAATGGCGCGATGAAGACGACAGCTCTGCCCGCATGGTATTGCAGCAACTTCATCTTATCTATCGCATGCTCCCAGAGCTTCATTCACTTGCTAGTAAGTTTGCCGTCAGGGTAAGTTAGTAACATTCAAACCATATGTAAGAGGGAAGCGCTATATCGCTTCCCTTTTTCTTTTTACGTTTCCATCTACCCCAAAGTGGGTAATTATGTACCTTCTTAGGAAAAATCTGACGTATCACTTAACACACCTTGACAATATTCGGACAAAAAGCAATCGATCAAATTCTAATCTATTTTGGTTGAATAAATATGTTGTATCCAAAGGATGAAGAATTTCGGGCAACGACGGATAAACCGAATCACGACGAAGGTATTGAGATGAACGCACAACAATTTAATGAACTTAAGCAAAAGCTCAGTGATTTAACGGCAAGTCAGTTAAAGTCATTACAAGGTGAGATCAGCGTGAAACTAAATAAAGCGCAAAAACCGGTTCTATCTGGTGAAGAAAGAGAAATGCTTGCCAAACTGTTTGCCTAATCAAGTCATTGATATAAAACACTTGAACGTTTTATAAACTCCACCTATGCTCTCACTATCATAATGTTGGGAGTAGTGATATGCCTGTATCGGGAATTCAATCTGGATACCACATCGTTCAGATGTCACAACAAATGGCCGAGAAAGCTGCACATGGCATTAGCAATAATGTAAGTAAGGTAAAAGAAGAGCTTTCTGATCACAACATCGATTTAGCTGCGGTTGCGGATGTCGCAATAACAGCCTCAACACCTAGCCTTCCCTCTCAAAAAGTTGAATCTCTCATCAACCTCGCACAAGCCGCTGGTTATAACCGAGTTGGCGCGTCTGTCATAGAGAAAAACAATGAAATCATTGGCAGCTTGCTAGACATCCACGTTTAGGCGATTTAACGTCAAATTATCGCTATTTTAATTTCCAACTATCACTATAACGTCGTAACAAGATAACCCCTTTGCTTCGCTCTTTATTTCTATTTCGATTCAAATACTCCTGTTTAAAATCAAGCTTTCCCGAAAAAAATGGGCGGCTTATCAGAGCCGCCCATTTTTGTGTTGTATACAGGTTTATCCGTTATCAATAACACCGTTGTTGAGCAATGACTCTACAATCTCGTTGGAGCTAAGACCGTTGAAGTCGATTGAAGTACCTAAGTTTTCCACGACAATAGTCTGTTGAACATTTGCATCCGTCGTAATGTTCAGAGAAACACTTTCCGTCGATGCATCGTAGTCTGCCGAAATGTGACCAAGCAGATCATCCATGTCGATCATTGAGTTATTGAGATCAGAGATAACTTCACGTAAATCGATACTGTCTTCGTTAACAGTGAAGTCAGTAATGGTATCCACTGCCCCTTCATCAACGGAATCTACCGTCCACTTGAAGATATCGCTGCCGTCTCCACCCGTTAAGATATCTGAGCCTAAGCCACCGATAAGCACGTCATCACCATCACCACCCAGAATAACGTCGTCACCGTCTCCACCAATCAAGTTGGTACCTGTGTCTCCGCCGACTAAATAGCTGTCGTCCACTGCGGTTGACTGGTCAATATCGTCGCTATCACTACTCACATCCAAACTAATTTGGACAGGTGAAGACTGCGCTTCATCGCCATTAGATTCCGTTGATATCGCCGTAAGCGAAATATCGTAAGAACCGACATCAATACCACTGTTAGTATCTGTTGCGACAATTTCTAGCGTATCAATTTCATCGCTTGGTACTGTCCAAGTGGTACCATCGAAGCTAATGCCTGATGGAGAAACGCCACTTGTTACCTCAGCACTAGCTGGTACGCCCGTTAGCTCCAAAGACAGCACCTCGTCAATATCAGTAAGCGCCGCCATGATTCCGACAATCGCTAAACCTTGACTGCTCGCGGTTTGGCTAGCCGCAATTTGACGAATGTAATTAAACTGAGGATTGATACTCAATGTAGGTGCATCAGCTACAGGTGTCACATTGATAGTGAAGTCTTGATTCGCTTCCAATGCGGTACCCGATGCATTTTCGAAGTACACGCCGTTGTCTTCGACTTTCACCGATAAAGTGATTGAAGCTGCGTTGACATCTCCTGCATCCACAAATACCCCCTCAGAAGCGTCTGTTGCTCCAAGAACGGAGTTAATATTATCTGGTGTGCCCATTAGGGTGATTTCACCAGCCATCCCCGCCCCAACAGTCACACCACTACCTGCTGGCGGCTCGACACGAAGGTCGCCCTCGGTAACTGTAAGAGTCACGGTCATGCTTTCATTTGCTTGTGCGCCCGCAAAGTCGACGTCACTCACACTAATACCCGTTACTTTCTGGCCATCAGCTTCATTGATCGTATCCGTTACCGACGTTGCAGTGATTTCAGGTGCGTCATTGGTAGCTTCAACATTCAACACTGCTGTGCCCGCGATTGTAATTGGGTCTGGAGCGCCGTTAGTGGTTCCGTCATCTGTGATTTCATAAGTGAAATTAACGTCACCAAAGAAATCTGCTGCGGGTTCAAACGTCCACTCTGTCGCACTCACTTGAGTCAGCGTGCCGGAAGCTGGATCCACTAACACAACATTATCGACGGTCAAGTTGTCTGACTCAGGATCACTTGCGTTGCTCAGCAACTCAGTAGCCGTAATAGTTACCGAACCACCATCTTCTTCGGTACTACTCAACGTTACCTCTGATGTTACCGGTGCATCGTTCACCTCAGTGACTTCGAAGGTCGCCGTTCCTGACACCGTTTGAGGATCTGAAACACCGTTCGTTGTACCGTTGTCGGTAATGTCGTAGGTCAGATCGACCTTGCCGTTGTAGCCAGGCGCAGGAGTAAATGACCATGTACCTGTTACGTTGTCGAAATCCAATGTGCCGCTGCTTGGATCAACCAACTGGACATTGCTCACCATCAAGGTGTCGTTTTCAATATCAGACGCATTCGCCAACAAATCAGCTTGGGTAATATCAACCGCCGTACTGTCTTCTGCGATATCAGAAAGTGTCACTTCAGACGTCGTTGGAGCATCATTGACTTCCGTTACGTTGAACGATGCGCTGCCGTTAACCGATTTAGGATCGGATGTACCATTTGTCGTGCCATCATCTGTAATGGTGTACGTGATTTCAACTGGACCGTTGTAATCTGGTGCTGGGGTAAATTCCCACTCTCCCGTACCACTGTTGAAAGTAATGCTGCCCGAATTCGGATCCGTTAACTGAACATTGCTGACCGTGAGGTTATCGTTCTCTACGTCTGTCGCATTCGCAATAAGATCCGCTTCAGAGATGGAGAACACACCACTATCTTCTTCAATATCCGGTAGCGTCACTGGCGTAGTTTCTGGGGTATCATTCACCGCTGTCACTTCAATATTGAAGCTGCTGCTGTTGGTATTTAGGGTGTCATCTACCCCACCAATTACGATACCTTCATTACCTTGGTCATCGACTGTCACGTCCACCTGAACGTCACCAAAGAAGTTCAGGTCTGGATTAAACTCAATCAGACCGTCTGCAATGGCATTGTTTAGATCGGCCACTGTGCCTTTCAGTTCAACGGAGTCCGTACCATCACCGCTCACGGTTAGGTTGTAAGTAGCGATGAGCGTTGGATTAAGCTTCAAGATACCGCTGTCGACGTTCACATTGAGTACGTATTCAGCATTCGGATCATCGAGTACGGCATCAATGTCGGTAATGCTGAAACCATCAAGCAGCATTGGCGTATCTTCTGGTGTTTCCACATCCACGGTATTGACGAACTCTGGACGATCGTTCACTGCTTCAACATCAACAGTGACATCAAACTCCTCTGCGGAGCCCAAGCTTTGACTGCCATCGAGCCCAGTATCAACGGCTTGCACTTTGAAATGCAGCGAACCATCCCATGAGTTATCGTTGCGATCCCCAGAATTAAACACCACTTGATCCAAGTCTTGAGCATTGATTTCTAAGACAAAAATGCCGCCGCCTTGGTCAGTAAACACTGTCCCATCAGGTAATGAAACACTCGCCCCATCAGGGACATTGGAGACCTCAACTCTCAGCGTCTCTGGATCATTTTCCTGGTAGTTTGCACCATCTCCGATGGACTCTTTGTTATCAACCACTAACGCATTTACATTAATAACAATGTCTTCGCCCTCATTACCTGCAGCCGAAGTATCGGGATTCACATCAACATCATCACCAATAGGATTGACAATAAGCGTAAAGTTGTTGTTTCGTTCCGTTGGAACTTGTAGCAACTCCTCTTGAATGAAGACCGTAATACCTATCTCAGCCTCGCCACTAAAGTGTTTTGGCGGTTTAATTTGGATGTCACTCAGGTCAATGGACGTCTGAGTGAGATCTTTTAGTTGAATACTCCATTCGCCCCCACCGTTGTTCTTAACAACATAATCAGAGGAATTGGATTTAACGATAAAGTCATCAGGAAGCCCCGTTAACTTGAGTGAAACGAAACTCTCAGAACCGTCATTATCGTTCAGGCTGATCGAAACACCAGAGCCCGATTGATTCAGCGAAATTAAAGTATCTTCGTCACCAATCACCGTGATTGGCTGCGTCGGATCGGCACCTGTAATGGTAATGTCATCAACGACTGGCGTAACTTCAAATGTGACATCGTCAGTGAAGGTTCTCACATCTATATTATCGCCAGAGTTATTCAAGATAGACTGATCAAACACAGCTTCATCAGTAATTTCTCCCTCGACATTAATCTTGACGGTATTTTGGCCACCACCTACGGGGTAATTTTCTTTTGGCTTAAACAGAACATTGTCAAGCGCACCAGCTAAAATCTCAGCTTCATTAAACTCAATACTGGTTCCTAAGCTGTTACCATTGGCATCAACAAACTCACCTAATGTTGTGTCATCAAGCTCTAACTTGATGTTCGTTAGTGTTTCTCGACCACCTTGAGTGTTGTTAAATTGATCGGCAAAATCAACACTCAAGTTAAGTTGGATTAAGCCATCTTCGTAACCGACACCATCCGCCGTGGGAACGTCGTTATTTAGATCAGTCACAGGTTGTTTGTTTGCATCCAAGCCGAAAGTACCGACGATATCTACTCTTACATTTGGTGTGACATCGCTATCCAACGGCTGATCCCCGGCTGAACTCGGAACGTCTGCAACCGGTAAAACCTGAACTGGAAACTGAACATTATTTTCTTTTTCATCACCGGACTCAGTGTCTTTAGTGACGAACCGAATTGGTAATTCGAAATCACCTGCGTAATCTTCTGCCAAGTGCATCGTCAAACCATCAAGGCCAGTAATATTTCCACTCGCATCGATATGGGCTTGGAACACGTATTTACCATTGACAAAGTCGATATCCGTCCCCGTGATCACCAAGCCAGGAGGAATACCAGGAGCTGAAGGATCGACGATAATAGTCAAGACATCCTCCACGCCATCTGCATTAATCGCATCAACTTTCGACGTTAACTGAGCACCAAGGTTAATAGAATTGTCTTCCAACGCTTGAATTTGGACATCATCAGCCACCTGAATCTCTGCCGCTACACTCATTTGCGGTGTGAGAACGGTAGGAAATTCAAGTGTCACATCCGTTTGGCGCATGACCGTCGCATCTTTTTCGTTGCCCAAATCTTCGCCCAAATCATTCACTTCTGCGTAAATGGTTAAGCCAATTTGAGAGAGACCACCGTTATCGCCATCGTCACTGTCATCGTTTGGTGTTAAATCAAGTCCAGACGGCGCTTGAATTGAGAAGTTGTCTTCATTAGTTACTGTCCAACGACCTCCACCTTCATTTAGTGCACCGACGATAACCAATTGGTTGAGGATCTCAGGGTCCACATTGTGAAATTGAACAACAAGTTGAGTCACCACTTCATCTGAAGACGCATCAAACTCTTGATATTTAATGATATGAGCACCAGATTCGCCCCCCATAGAAGTGTTGATCGTAAAGTCAATGTTACCTTGATCGTCTGACTTCACGATATCGGTAGCACCACCACCACTTTCAGTGACAAGCAGACGGGTTTGGTCGTCTATTGCCCCCGTCTTATCCTCTGGCTCAACGATTGGATTAACTTGGACATTCACCGTACCATTGATGGTTTTCTCAGCGATACCTTCACCGGGATTCGAAGCGTCAACATATTCATGGTCAATCTCTTTCACAGTGACGGTTGTGGTCAAGTCAAAGTCAGTACTTGAATCCTGCTCCAACTGGACTTGAACATAGCCACTTTGAGAGATTTTAGCGGAAAAATCTTGCTCTGATTCACCGGCTTGCGGTGAAAGCGTTAGTGTTCCAGAAACAAGCGTTTGTGCCACACCATCTACATAGACCGTGCTGCCTGGAGGAAATCCAGAGATGGTTACATCACTAAAGAATTCATCGGCATCAGGGCTTTGTACGAGCGTCGGTTTCCAATCGATGTCAAAGCGCGTATCTTCATCTCCCTCCGATCGAACAACGTAGTTATCTTGAGCGTCAATAACGGGTTCGACCTTGATCCTTACCTCTCTTTCAATCACACGACTATGACCATCATTCTCGGTAACAATGATCGTCCCTGTAATCGCAATGTTTTCAGTTGAAGAGGCTTCCGGAATAATTTGAATACCGGAATTAAAATTCAGCCCAGTGATGTTTGCTTCGTAAATCGGTTGACCGTTACCATCATAGCCAACAAAGGTGAGGTCAACGCTTGAACCGTCTGAATCTACGACACGAACACCGTCGGGGATGTTGGACAGGATAACAGTAATGGCTTCTGAATCATCCTGTGGTCTATCGGCAACTTCACCAGATACAACCGAGAAGTTAAGGTTTACAACACCATTCTCTTCGATAGTCGTCTCTATCCCGGCCACATCTCCGTCTACGAATCGGTTCCAAACGTTCCCCGCGTCAATTAATACCGTGTCTGGTATGTCAGCAACACCTTTTACACCAACGATGACGGTCTTACTGCCCAGTGACAACACATCTTCTGTCGTACCGGTAGACAATGATGCTGTGTCTTTCACAATGCCTTCGACATTGAAAGTAAAGTCATCATTGCTGTGCAACGGAGGAAGAACTTCGACGTTCGCTAATTCAGACTCTGGCACTTCGTAATAAAGTACATTGCCGCCTGAATCGGTCACTTCTACTATCTGACTTGGGTTTGCTGAGTCCAGCCACACCAAAGTAACCCCATCAATTGAGAAGTTAGAAATACGCACAAATAACGCTTCAGAACCATCTAAGTCCGCTGATGGTTTCATGGTGATCACTTCACTTAATTGGAGTGGGTCGTGATCAGTGACAGGGTCTACCGTATTTTGAGTTCGAGCATTATCCTCAAACACATTAATTCGGTTTACAGTAAAACTACCTTTATCCGCAACTGGGTTTACATCAATAATGATGGTTTCGGTTTCTGAGCGAGCGGTATCTTTCCCAAGCAGTGGATTGTTGTTTTCCGTCGTAATAGCGGTGACATCAATTCTGATTTCACCCGAGAAGTTATCTATCGGATCAACTTGAACTTCATCAATTCGGCTTGCATCCACCAGATAAACACCACCGGATTTTGGTATCGCACTACCATCTGAATAGACTAACTCTGCGTTACCTTCTCCTTGTGTAAAGACAAGCTCGTACACAATGCCTTCAGGGTTACTAGTGTCTTGGGTTTCAGCCGTGATGTTAAGTGCGACATTGTTTCCATCTTCATCAACCGAGTAGTTAAATTCGCTGCTTGCCGTCCACGTTGCAATATCTGCGACGGCAGCAACTTCAATGTCTAAACGACCATTAATCGTATGATCTGGCGTACCATTGTTAAGAATTTCCACGCGGATACGAGGATCGATACCAGAAGCATCGGTTGATGTATGACGATCTGGTACGAAGTACAAGTTATCTAACGAGACAAGCTCACCATTGAATGACTGCTCAACATTTGATGCGTCGAGAACAACCGTATTGCCCACAGATGTTAATTCAATGTAGTTGCCACTGCCGTCTCTGTAGTAGAACGTACCGTTGTGAGTATCAGCATCTCGAATAGTGATGTCACCTAAGCTCTCGTTACGGTCGATATCATGTAAATTGATAACCAGGTCGACTTTCGCAGGGCTAACATCCAGCGTCGACAAGTTGTCCTGAGTATTTGCAGAGTCAACGCCCACAACGACACCATCACGCCCTTGGTCTTCGAACGCAGTAACGGTAGACGTGTCAATTTGCGCATTGCGGTCTCTTATCGAGATATCCACATCGGCATCTGCGATATCGCCATCACCATCGGTTGCAACAACGTTGATGGTGAAATCAATCGAGTCGGTTTCGGTATGGTCAAGATCGTCATTCGGACGGAATGACACACTGCCATCGGTTCGAACAACCAAACGACCGATTTCAGTATCCACTCCGTCAAGAACCTTGTGAACAAATACGACTTGGTCGCTGCCGTTCAAATCGACAGAATCAGAATCAACACCGTTTTGCTTAAAGTAAATGCCTGAATCATCAGCCGAGAATGAAGTCACTTGTGCGCCGTCAGCACCAAGGTCATCATCCCCCTCTACAGGGTCTCGGAATAAACGAACCGTGCGGCTGCCTTGTCCCTCAACACGCGAAATAGATGCATCGTGCAAGGTTGGAACATCATCGGTAATCGTCACTGGTAAGTTAATACCTGCCGTATCGCCATCGACATCGGTCGCAAAGACTGGGAGATCAAGTATGAGTGTATCTTCGCCTTGAGTTGAGTGATCTAGCGCACCCTCAAGCGTAAACTTGTAAGAGCCGTCAGCGTTCAAAACTAGCGTGAACACTGAGTTACCATCAGGTGTTTGACCTTGATAAGTAAAGTTGTTGTTGCTTACCGCGGTTTGAACTAACGTCACCGCAAGACCACCTGAAGTTACTCCTGGTATCGGGTTAGAAGTAAGATCCAGCTGATAAGAGACAACGGTATCTGCCCCTTCCACCGTATCGAAATTGCCCGTTGCTTCTAGGCTGTCTTTGTTGGTTGCCTGGGAGCCGTTGGCAAGGTCATCCTCATCAACAGCCAAAGCATCTGCTGATTTAATTTCGGGAATGTCATCAACTACGGTAATTGGAAGATTCAGTGGTGATGACGTGTCACCATCAAAGTCTGTTACTGTAATTGGAATATCAATGACAAGGTTGTTTTCACCTTGAACAGCGTCGTGGTCGATTGGTCCCAACAGCTCAAATTGGTAGCTGTCATTATTCGCATCAAGAGACAGCGTGAAGATCTTAGTTGATGTGCCAGTAATAACCGCTTCGTAACTGGTTACTCCACCATTCGTGCCTACTAGATTCAACTCGATGCTGCTGCCGTTCGACGTTAAACCAGACACGACTGCATCGAGGTCTGAAACTTGGTAGCTGACAATCTTGTCTGCACCAGCAACGACCTCAAATCCGCCGTTCAATACCGTAGAATCATTACTTGTCGTGTCAGAGCCACCGGCAAGATCATCTTCATCAACGGTTTGTTGGCTAGAGTCTGTCACGTTCACAATAGCTGGAACATCGTCCACCACGGTGATCGGCAAGGTGATGTTATTGGACACATCGCCATCAAAATCAGTCGCGTTGACTGGGAAGTTAATGACCAACGAGTTTTCATCGTTACCCGCAGGATGATCAAGTGCACCTAATAGTTCAAACTCATAACTGTCAGCTGAGCCATTTAGCGTCAGTTTAAAGACGGTATCCGTCGTACCTTGTACGTAAGCTCGGTACTCAATCACACCATTTGAATTTGAAAATTCAACCAATTCAAGCGGCTGACCACCTGAGGTAAGTCCAGAAACAGGCGACGTTAAGCTATCCAACTGGAAGCTAACGATAGAGTCGGCACCATCAGTAACGTCAAAGTTGCCACCAATGATATTGGATTCTGGCGTGTCGTCCGAACCTTGGCTCGGAATATCATCCTCATCCACAGACAAGGTACTACCAGAGCTAATAGCATCAATGGTTGGCTTGTCATCTACGATCGTCACTGGCAAGGTCGCAGTGATGATATCGTTGTCGCCATCCGTGATCTTCACAGGTAGATTCAACAAAATCTCATCAGAGTTAACCGCGTGATCTAACTGACCAGATAACTCAAAGTCGTATTTACCATCTTGATGAAGTGTCAACGTGAAGACAGTCACTCCACCCGGAGTTTGTCCCACGTAAACAAGCGCGTCAGCAGTTGAAGCACCAACGTCTTGAGAAAGTGTTACCTCTTCTCCACCCGATTTCAGATTCGGGATAGGATTTGAGCTTAGATCCAATTCGAAAGCATCAATACCATCTGCGCTAGTAACTTCGAACTCACCTGATACCGTTAATGGCTCTTTCGTTCCATCAGAACCAAGAGGTAAGTCATCTTCGTCGACACGTAGACTTTCAATATTGGTAACAACTGGAACATCATCCACAACGGTAATTGGCAATGTGAAGGCTGGTGAAGTATCACCATCATTATCTGTCGCCGTCACAGGGAGGTTAATAACAATCTCGTTTTGCTGATTACCATCGGGATGATCAAGCGGCTTCTGTAAATCGAACTCATAGGAGTTGTTCGTTGCATCCAGCGTCAGTTCGAAAACCACTTCAGCAGGATTGCCAGCAACACCTTGGTATACGTTCACGCCGTTTGCGCTAGAAGACAGAACTAAGGTGATAGCTTCACCATCTGAAGTCAGTGACGCAACAGGCGTGGTCAGGTCACTCAGCTGAATAGAAGCAACTTGGTCAGCACCTTCGGTGATATCAAAAGTACCTGAAATAACAGTATCTTCTGCACTTGCAGCATCCGTACCTGCTGGTAGGTCATCTTCATCAACGGTTTGTTCGCTGCCTGCTAGCAAACCATCAATGGTCGGAACATCATCCACAACCGTAATTGGTAAGGTGATGTTGTTCGACACGTCTCCATCAAAGTCAGTCGCGTTTATCGGTAAATTGATGATCAGTTCATTTTGTCCATCAGCATTTGGATGATCGAGAAGAGCGAGCAAATCGAACGTGTAGCTGTCATCAGAGGCATCGAGGGTTACACGGAATACTGGTGTCGTCGTGCCATCAATACGAGCTTCGTAAACTGAAACACCACCTGCGTTTGATACTTCAACCATAACCAGTGATTGACCACCAGAGGTCAGGCCTTGTACTGGCGTCGTTAGGTCAGAAACGCTGTACTCGACAATGCCATCAGAACCATCAGTCGCGATGAAGTTACCGGCAATGCTGTTCGACTGTGTACCATCAGATCCGACTGTTGGGATATCATCCTCATCAACCGTTTGCACACTTGTTGCTTCGATTCCACCAAGTGTCGGCTTGTCATCAACGATCTTGACAGGAATTGTCTCAGCAGAGGTATCGCCATCAAAGTCTGTTGCGATGATTGGGAAGTTCAGTGTCAACTCATCACTATCTACTGCGTGGTCGATTGGACCTTCAAGCGTGAAGTTGTAACTACCATCAGTATTCACTATCAGAGTAAAGACCGCTTCAGTACCCGCTGTCGCCTCGTAAGTAAAGCTGCCATCACCATTTGCGGTTTCCGTCAGTGTGACTGCCACGCCTTGTGATGTAAGGCCAGCCACTGGTGTTGCAGACGCGTCAAGCTGATAGCTCACTACTCGGTCCGAGCCTTGTGTGGTAGTGAAGTTGCCATCGATTGAAATCGGGCCAGTCTGATCTGAACCAATCGTGCCTAGGTCATCTTCATCAACGGTAATCGCATCGACATCGGTAATGGTCGGCTTATCATCCACAATGGTGACTGGGATCATTTCTGTGGTGGTATCACCATCAAAATCCGTCGCGATGATTGGGAAGTTCAGCGTCAGCTCATCACTACCCGTCGCATGGTCGATTGGACCTTGCAGCGTGAAGTTGTATGAACCATCCGTATTAATGGTCAGCGTAAATACGGCTTCAGTTCCTGCTGTCGCTTCATAAGTGTAGCTACCATCACCGTTTGCAGTTTCAGTCAGCGTCACTGCCACACCTTGCGATGTTAGGCCATCAACTGGCGTTGCAGAAGCATCCAATTGGTAACTCACTACCCCATCAGAGCCTTGCGTTGTAGTGAAGTTGCCATCAATGGAAATTGGGTCAGAGCCGTCAGAGCCAATCGTCGTTAAGTCATCTTCATCAACCGTGATGGCATCTACGTCAGTGATGGTTGGCTTATCATCAACGATAGTGACAGGTAACGTCTCCGATGAGGTGTCGCCATCAAAGTCTGTTGCGATAATCGGGAAGTCGATTTGCAGGCTGTCGCTGTTCACCGCATGGTCTAGTGGACCTTGCAGTGTAAAGTTGTAGCTGCCATCTGGCTTCACAATCAATTCAAATACGGCATTGCCATCTGCCGTGGCTGTGTAAGTAAAACTACCGTCGCCGTTAGCAGTTTCAGCAAGCACGACAGGCTCACCATGAGAGGTCAACCCAGATACTGGATCTGCTGTTGCATCAAGCTGGTATTTAACAACGCTGTCTGAGCCTTCAGTTGTGGTGAAAGAACCCGACATAAACGCATCATCGTTTTGGTCTGAGCCAATTGAGGCGAGATCATCTTCGTCCACCGTGAGTGGAACAACGTTGTCGATAGTTGGAACGTCATCAGTAATCGTGACGGGAATGGTCGCGGTCGTCGTATCGCCGTCAAAGTCTGTTGCAATGATTGGGAAGTTCAGTACTAATTCATCGCTGTTTAACGCGTGATCGACCGGCCCTTCCAGACGGAAATTGTATGTGCCATCAGCATTCACGTTCATGGTGAAAACCGGATTGCCATCCGCGGTAGCCACGTAAGTAAAGCTGCCATCAGCATTCGCAGTCTCTACCAGAGTAACTGGCTCACCTTGGGAGGTTAGCCCCGAAACAGGATCAGAAGTTGAATCAAGTTGGTAGCTCACCACACGGTCTGAACCTTGGGTAGTGGTGAACGCGCCTTCAACAAACACAGCGTCAGTTTGGTCTGAGCCAATACCTGATAAATCATCTTCGTCTACAGCCAGAGGCAAAACATTATCGATGATTGGTGCATCATCCGTAATCGTGACTGGAATGGTTGCCGAAGTCGTATCACCATCAAAATCGGTGGCAATAATTGGGAAATCAATCGTCAGGCTGTCACTGTTAGCTGCATG